>QHVW01000163.1 GCA_003223675.1 Acidobacteriota bacterium | reverse complement strand
GGCCCCTCTTCACCTCCTGCCGGACCACCGTGCGGACAATACCTCGCCGCCTCCGCCCACGCCAACATGCCCTACGGCAACGGCGGCGCCCTGACGGTGGAAGAGGCCTGGGACGTCGCCTGCTTCGTCGACGCCCAGAGCCGGCCGGGAAAACAGGCGAGCCACCCGGAGGAGACGGTGTGCTCCACGGGTGGCTCGTA
Organism: Acidobacteriota bacterium; assembly: GCA_003223675.1. Lineage (GTDB taxonomy): Bacteria > Acidobacteriota > Thermoanaerobaculia > Multivoradales > UBA5704 > DATARR01. Next base: position 12,810 of record QHVW01000163.1, on the reverse strand, counting down.
GGGGCTGAGCTTTCTAAAGGTTGCAGAACCTCATGCGCGGGTCGCAGGTATCGACGCAGGAGGGCTCGCCGCTATCGAAGAGGCCATTCACCAGATTACCGAATTCTATGGAGACCTTGAAGGCCTCGATTCCTTTTTTGCGCCCCTCGGAGCAGACGTCGTTCGTCCAGAAGCACTGCCCATATAAGTCGTTGCTGGTGCTCCGCTGGAGGAACGATTTGTAGAGGTCGCCGACGAAGGCTTCGAGAGGAGCGCGATCCATCTGCGAGGCGGCATTACGCTGATCATACTCCGGTGTCTGGGTGTAATACTTGGGATCTATACCCGGAATATCGTACGACTGCTGCGTCTCGATCAGGGTCGAAACGAACCGCTTCGCCTCCTCCAGCAGGGAGCCGTTGTAGCTCGCGTCCACAAGGTTCCAGTACTCCGCCTGTCGCTCGTCGCAGGTGGCAAGACGCCCGTATGCTCCCCGATAGGCTTGGATGACGAAGTCGTCGTAACTTCTCGAAGAGGGGTTCTGCGGTGGCAGGCTGGACAGCCCGCCGCAAGGGCACTGGCAAGAGCCGTAGGGCGGCAGGGAGGCACAGGCGGTCTGGGCCCACGCGCTTCCCAAGGGCAGCAGCATGAGCAGGAACAGAAAGGTGAAGGCCGACTGATGGATGATATTGGATGTGGATCGCATAAAAGAGCTCCTTATAGCCGCTACTGGATGACACAGCTCTCGAATCGCGAATTGCATTGGCTATAGGTGCAGGTGCACGTGCCCGGATCCCACTGCCCCCCTCCGTCGAAGCAGGCCTGCTCGTCCTCGGGAGGACACTGCTGCTGCGGCGGCGTAGTGAAGGTCACCGCTCGCGAGTTGTCGCACGTGATGGGAGGGAACGACGATCCACTGCACCGGTTGGGGCCCGTCGCCGTGGTGGGGGGAGCCGGTAGCCTGAATCCGACACCCTGGAAGACGTATCCCTGGCCGGAGGGGGGAAGCTCATAGCCGGCGGGGTCTCCGGGCTCGTTGAGCCCATACCAGTATCCGCGGCTTTGGCTGTACCAGGATCCCACCTTGACGGTCGGCGAGCCGAAGAGCGGATCGACCGTCGTGCTCGCCGGATACGCGTAGCCCACGATGCCATTGAAATGGTAGTTGCTGCCCACTGGGCCGTAAAAGATCGAGAGATAGGTATAGGATCTGAAACCCTCGATCACCCACCATTGATACAACGGCAGGAGGCCCGACGCGGGGTCCGGGGTGTAGCCCTGCTGCGGATTGGGATAGATCCCCGCGGTGGTGTAGGTCGAGAAGCCCGACCCGATGGGGCCCAGGTAGGTATATCCGGCGTTCGCGCCCTGGCTGTACCAGGGGGTGTAGAAATAACCGTTCGTGCTGCCCATGTGAAATCTGTAGAGCTCGTACGGGGGTATGAGCTTGGGGTCCTGACCGAGGACGGCGCCGGCGATCGTCGTGCCGATCAGGAGGACCATCAGGAAAACAGAAAGGCCCAGGGAATGTCTTCGCATCGTTCTTCTCCTCAGTCGGTTGATCCATTCGCGAGGGGAGCGCGGTGTGCTCTCCTCTCATGAATCAACTAACGGGGAAAATCGCGAAATGGCGGAGAGGTGGGAGCGCCGCCGGCCCGGGCTCAGTTCAGGGTGAGCAACCAGATATCGCCCTGCTCGCTGTCGCGGGCCAGATAGAGGACGCGGTCGTCCGGGCTCAGAGAAAAATCGTTGTACTCGGAGCCGGGAGGAGTGGTCAGCACCTGCCGTGACGTCCTGCGCAAAACGTCATAAAGAAAGAGAGTACCGCCGTCCCAGTAGAGCAGGTGGCGGCTGTCGGAGAGCCAGGTCGCCCCCTCGCCGCGCTCGGTGGCCCGCCGATAGCCGTGGTCGGCCAAGGAGTAGAGAAAGACGCCGGGCACCTGCTGCCCATCCGGCTGATGCAGGGCTCCAGCCAGCCAGCGGCCGTCCGCCGACCAGGAGGAGGCTGAGAAGCCCATCCCCCGGCCAGGGGGAGGGAAGAGGAGAGGGCGCCGCTCCGCCACCGGCCGGGTGAGATCGATCAAGGCCTCGTTCTCCCTGAGGTCGCAGGCCATCCGGTGGCCATCCGGGGACCAGATCGGGTGATAGGCCCGTCGGTCCGGGAGGACCGCCGACCGCTCGAGCTGGCTGCCGTCGGCGCGGAGGGTCCAAATCTCATATTTGCCGCCGCGGTTCGAGTAGAAGGCGATATGCGTGCCGTCGGGCGACCATCGCGGTAGACGATCCTTGAATTTGTCATCGGTCAGCCGGCGCAGACCGGTGCCGTCGGGATGGACGACGAAGAGGTCCTCCTGCGGCACCGAGGTCTGGTAGACGAGCCAGCGGCCGTCCCGGGACGCATCGAGCGTGGCGATCAGGCTGGCGGTCTGGACGATCGTCACGGGCGGGCCGGTGACGGCACCACTGATGGGATCGAAAGCCACCTTCTCGAGGACCGTCCGGGTCTCGTCACTGGTGTAGACGATGTGCCGGCCATCGCGCGAGAGGCTGAGCATGCTCGCCTGACCCGAGGTGGTGACCGGCTCCGGCTTTCCCAGCACGTGCCCGGAGCGCTCGTCGATCGGCAGGCGCCATAGGTTGGTGACACCGCTTCGGTCGCTCGCGAAGTAGAGATAGCGCCCGTCGGGGGACCAGACCGGATTCCAGTCGATGCTGGTGCCCTCCGTGACCTGGACCGCCTCGCCACCACCCGCAGGAACGGTCCAGATGATCCGCTGGCCGGAGCTCGAAAGCCCCCAGTAGGCGATGCGCAAGCCGTTCGGCGACCAGCTCGGCTGTACGGCGTCGCCTTTCTGGATCGGTCGTCGTCGCCCGGTCGCGAGGTCGACCCGGTAGATCTGGCTCGGATGCCTCCGGACCAGCGAATTGTCGATCCCTTCGGTGGCGCAAAGGATCTCCTTGCCGTCCGGCGACCAGGCCGGGTTGAAGCCAAAGTCGGTGACGCGGCGCACCGACTCCCCCATCAGCCCCATCACAAAGATGCCCCCGCCCTCGCGTTCCGAACGGAAGGCGATCTGGTGGCCGTCCGGGGAGACGGCGGGCTGGGAATCGCCTTCGAAGGAATTGGGGAGCAGGTCCAGAGCCCTGCCGCCCCCGACCTGCTGCAGGAAGAGATGGCTCCGGTCGCCTACCTTCCTGGCATAGACGAAAAAGTTACCGTCGGGGCTGAGGCTGGGGAACCACCCCTTGCCGGGAAGGTCGGTCAGGCGGTTCAGCGTGGGCTGGCTGGGCTCCGGCTCAACCGTTCCGGACCGGTGAGCATTCCGGAAGAGCCAGAAGCCGCCTCCAGCGAGTACCAGCGTCACCAGAACGGCCACCCAGACCAGGAGACGCCGCCGGGCGGGACGAGGGTCGGCCGCGGCCGCGCGCTCCAACGCGGAGAGATCGGGCAGCAGCGCCACCGCGTCGGGATAGCGGTCCGCCGGTTCCTCGGCGAGCATGCGGGAGAGGAGGGCCTCGACGCCCGGCGGCGCGTCCGGCAGCATCTCCCGGAGCACAGCCCCGAGGGACCAGACGTCGCTCCGCGCGTCCACCTCTCCACAGCGCGCCTGCTCGGGCGCCATGTAGCCCGGGGTGCCAAGGGGGGGGCCGGACGGGGTCTGGCCGGGCAGCCGGGCGATGCCGAAGTCGAGGATCTTGACGAGGCCGTCCGAGGTGAGCATCAGGTTGGCGGGCTTGATATCCCGATGAACGATCCCGTGGTGATGGGCCTTGGCCAAGCCGCGAGCGACTTGCAGCGAGATGTCCAGGGCCTCGGCGACCGGCAGGGGGCCACGCTCGAGGCGCTGCTTCAGGGTTTCGCCTTCGTAGTAGGCCGTGGCGAGAAAGAGCTGCCGCTCAGCCGTCTCGCCGACCTCGTAGACGGTGCAGATGTTGGGGTGGTCGAGAGCCGAAGCCGCACGCGCCTCGTTCAGGAAGCGCGCCTTCGCCTGTGGATTGGGCGTCAGCGTCGGAGGGAGGAATTTGAGGGCAACCGTGCGTCCCAGGAGGGTGTCCTCGGCACGGTAGACGATGCCCATCCCGCCGGATCCGATCAGGCCGAGGAGCCGGTATCGCGGCCCGGCAGAGCCGGCCGTCTCCGCCAGACTCGAGAGATCCTCCAGGCCCTCCTCGCCGGCCATTCGCTCCTCCGTCACCGGAACCCACGCCGAAGAGCCGTCTCCAGCCGACGGGATCTCCAGCTCTCTGCTTGCCTTATGCTCTGTCCCCATACTATAATAATAACAAGGACCGGACAGCATCAACTGAAGGAGATGGCCGATGAAGAAGAACGATTTCAAAAAGCTCCGGCTTTCTCGCGAGACGCTGCAAGCTCTCACCAGCTCAGACGTCCAGAAGATCGTGGGAGGTACCCAGATGTCTCCCCAATCCGAATGTCTTATTTGCCCTATGAACTCGGAAGCCCCCTCGACCTGTTGCTGATGGCTGCGGCTCACGGTGAGGAAACCACAGCCCTGGTTTATTTCTTCGACTCCCGGGAGCCCGCTCCTCGCCCGCGCCGCCAATTCCGGATTTCGCCCGTTAGCTCAGTGTAGGGCGAGCCTGCCTTTCGGCTCGCCCGGGAGATCACCGGGATGCTCAAGAAGAGACCGTCCACCCAGTTCGTCACTCCGCACTCCTCGGCGCAGCGCTGGCCGCGCCGCACCAGCGCGCCGTCCGTGTTCACGGCGTTCGTCGGCGGTCTGCAGGGAGCGCGGACCCCGGACGCGGACCTGTTCCACGACACCTGGCACGGCCTGCGGGCGGCGCTGGCCCAGGAGATGAAGCGGCGCGGGCTGTGGGAGAGCCCGCCCCACTATCTGGGGGTCTGCGGCTGGGAGCGCTGGGACTCCGAGGCGCCGGGAGCGGGCTCCGCCCGCGCCCAGAGCGCCCTGGGCGAGCTGGTGGCCGACTGCTACGCGTTCATCTTCGTCGACCGGTTGCAGAGCCTCAAACGGCATCTCCTGGAGAAGCCCGAGATCGACGGCCTCGTCCTGCTCAACATCCGGCACTTCCTGCACGAGCGGCAGCGGCTGCACGACCCGCTCGGTTTCCGGGTCTTCGAGCTGTTGCAGACCGCGGTCGAGGAGGCCGTCGCCTCCGGAGACCTCCACGTCCTCGCCGGCGACCGGAAGATCCGCAACGACACCCTCCTGGGCTTCCGTCCCGCGGCCGCCCCCCTGGCCACGCCGGCCGACTGGGAGCGGATCGCGCTCCGTTGGAACGACGAGCTGATGCCGGGCCTGATCACGGCGCAGACCCGCAAGCTGGCCGCGGTCGCCCGGCGGCTGCGGGAGCTCCTCCTGGAGCTGCCCGGGCTGGGCGTCGAGGCCTTTCGTTTCAAAGACCTCCTGGACCCTCTGAAGCGAGACGCGCGGGGGCGCTGGGCGACGCTCCTCGAGGAGGAGGAAGACGGCGGCGCCGGCGTCTCCGGGCAGGGCTTCGAGGAGGTGGCACGCCGCGTCTCGGCCTCCATCGAGCGCCTGGAGGCGGATTCGCGCACCCGGAGCCAGCTCAGGACGCTCTGGCACCACCTCTGGCGGCAGCACGGAGAGGAGGCCCCGGAGGCCGGCGGTCCCCCCTCCTACCGCCAGCTCGGGCAGCGCCTGAGCATCCCCCGGGAGCGCCTCCCCGGGCTCTTCGACCTCCTGCGACAGATCGTTCCGCGCTAGCCTGTGGCCTCTCGCCAGCCGGATCAGGCCTCCGAGCGCGGCCCCAGCGCCGACCGCAGTGCCGCGTTCAAAAGAATCCCGAGAGTGATCGCGATCACCACCCCGTTGCTCAGGAAGAGCCGGGCCGTGGGGGAGAGCGCGGTGAGCCACTCTTTCTGGCCGGCGGCGGCGAGCGGCAGGGTGAGCGCCGCGATCAGCGAGATCGCCGTGGTCAGGAAATGGACCTCGTCCTTCGGCCCGCAGGCGAGCAACCGCAGGCCTCCCGTGGCGATCATGCCGCAGACCACCAGGAAGACCGCGCCCACAATCGGCCGCGGGATCAGCACCAGGAGCGTGCCCGTCTTGGGCGAGAGCCCATAGAGCAGCAGGATCCCCGCCGCCACCTGCACCACCCGCCGGCTGGCGACCCGCGTGGTGGCGATCACCCCCATGTTCTGGGCGTAGGTGGTGAGCGGCAGCGCCCCGAACAGCGGTCCGATCGCCGACGCAAGCCCCTCGACCGTGATGCCGCGATGGATGTGCCGCATCCGGTAGGGAACCCCCGAGACCGCGCACGTCCCGGCATAGTCGCCGATCGATTCCGCGATCGAGCCCACGAAACCGATCACCACCCCGAACACCGCCCCCGCCGCGAGCGTCCACCCCATCCCCGGACCGCCGAAAATAAAGGGCCGTGGCAGCCCGATCCACGGCGCGCGGGCGAGCGCGCCGAAGTCGGCGAGACCCAGGGCTCCGGCCACGATCACCCCCCAGAGCAGCAGGCTGAAGAGGAGCGAGCCGCGGGCCAGCACTCCGATCCGCAGCCGGTTTCCGATCACGGTAAAAAGCACGATGGAGATCACGGCCAGCGCGGCCAGGGTCAGCATCTGCGGGCGGGTGTCCGCGAAGATCCAGCCGCCCGCCACCCGGGCGAGCGAGACGCCGATCGTGAGCACCACGATGCCGCATACATAAGGGGGCAGGAACCGGCGCAGCGACCGCAGCACGCCGCTCGCGCCCACCGCCGTCTCGAACAGCCCGCCCACGAACCCGGCCATCCACATGGCGGGAGCCCCGAAGATCGCCCCCGCTGTGGCCATGGCCCCGGTGTCGGTCGCCGACGGCCCGAGGACCGACGGCAGGCGGTTCCCCCACGTGGCGTTGACGAACGTGGCGATCCCCATGAGCACCAGGCAGGCGGAGACCATCGTGGCCGCCTGAGCCGCCGAATAGCCAACCGCTCCGGCCACGATCAGCGGCAGCACGAAGGGGGAGACGTCGACCAGCGTGTGCTGCCAGGCATAGAGCAGCGTCTCGGCGGGAGGAGGCACGTCCTCGATCCCGTAATGAGGCGTGAGGATCTCGAGATCCTCCTCCCAGACCCGCTCCTCGCCCGTGTGCAAGGCAGGCTCCTTTCGAAAGGCCGGATGCGCGGGGGAGCATAGCAGGCGGGGAGGCCGGCGGACCGGGCTCCCGGAAGGCGGGAGCCCGGCTCCATCAAGAGGCCAGAAGGCCTCCTGGAGCTAGCAGCAGTTCGTCCCTGGGGTGAAAAAGCAGGCGGCGCAGTTTGTAATGCAGGCGGTGGCGCACACGGTCTTTGCCGTCGCCGCTCCAACGACCGGACGTAGATCCGACAGGGCGCTCAAGGTTTCGCGGTGGAGGGTAAGCTTCTTGACCTTCTTCTTCATCAGAGCCTCCTTTGGAGTTGGCCCCGTCTCGGGGCCGCAGTAGAATTCCAAGACCTTAGCATGATTGCCGCTCAGGACGCCTTGCTGGCCAGGACGTCGACCTTCTTGACCGGCACGTCGTTGACCTCGACCCAATGGCCTTCGGCATTCTGATAGCGGTAGTACGCCGTGCCGCCCTGCTCCCAGTCCTGGAGGACCATCCGGAGGAAGAGGTTGGGCAAGATGACCGTCCCAGGGCCCTGCCGGCGCCGATCCGGCCAGTGCACCACCGGCGGCATGCCCGAGGCCTCGACCAGGAGGCTCGGGCTGCCCAGGATCAGCATCGGGAGATACGTGCCGTCGACCCGCGTGTGGACGTCCACCGGCGGGCTGACGGCCTGGGTGATCTCGCCGATCCCGTGAATCGTCCTGTGGGCGGCGTTGACCGCCAGGCTCAAGTTGAGCGTGGGCGCGCCCGGCGCGCCGGTTCCGACCTGGTACTTGACGAGAAACAGCTCTGTCTCGATCGAGGACATCTGATACCTCCCAAAAAGTGAGCGTTGATTGTCTTGCCGCTATTGCTCGGCTTCAGCCGGTGCGGGAGATATCAGCAACGCATGTGCCAGGCTCGAAAGCGACGAGCGCCGTGGGGATCGGCTTCTCCAGGTGTATCCGACCGTCTACACCAGGCTTGGACAATCGGATATGGAGGGGATCGTCTCCACCTTCTCTCCCAAGCTTCACAATCGGACAGGCGAGAGCGTCTGTTCGGATGAAACCTTCAACGAACCATTCAGGAGAGCCAACATGATCACTCTACCCCTCGCAGACATTGAGACAGCAGTGAGCGCCGCTTTTGACAGGTATCTTGGCCAGGATCCGCAATCGTTTGATTTGGACCTTAGCGGGCGCACGGTGCGAGTCACCATCGAGCTGCGGGACGACAGATTCGACTGCGGTATCCCGGGGTTCGTGATGGCCAATGAAAATGTTGATGCTCTCGGCGACTGGGTGCCGGAGCACATCAACGCCGCCGGTGGGGAGTATGTCGGTGGGCTGGCCCCGTGCAAATCGGTTGGGAAGATTGGTCAGGTGAACGTGGTGCTCAGAACCAAACACGTCATGTTCAATTTTCACGTCAACCTGGAGAGGGACTGCGGGGCTTGATGACGGAGCAGAGGAAGCGGCCCGAAGGATCGGGCCGCTTTCATTGCGAAGTGCCTGGCACCGCGCCCCCTGGCGGCCCCATGTGGCCGCCCCCTACAAGAATCTGTCTTTCCCAGATTGATGACGCGTTCAAACCGCCGTCGTCAGCTCCGGCGCGTACATCAGCGAGCCGGGCGTGGTGAGCGTCTCGCCGGTCTCCAGCAGCGTCTTCAGGCCGGAGAGGATCATCGGCCAGCCGCCGTAGAGCTGCTCGTTGGCCCCCTCGCGCAACTGGTCGTGGGTGACGGTCAGCCGGCAGGAGTCGCGGATCGGCTCGATCTCCCAGGTGACCCGCGAGGTCCCCTCGCTCTTCACGTCCTCGCTCCACAGGGCATTGAAGCTCTGCACCAGCCGGCGCGGCGGATCGACCTCCAGGTTCTCGCCCTCCATGAGCAGGCCGGGCGCCTTCGGGCTGCCGGCCTCGTAGCGGGAGCCGGGCGTCCAATCCGAGACGACGGAGACACCGAAGTTGTACTTGCTCCGCATCTCGGGGTTGGTGATCGCCTCCCAGAGGCGCTCCGGAGTCGTCTTGATGTAGATCTCGAATACTTTCACCATGGTCTTGTCCTCCAGTCGGCGTTTGAGGTCGGTGAGGGCCGCGGCCCAGGGCTCGGCGTACTTGCTCACCCAGCGGTCGTGGACGAGCCGGATCGGGACGGGGTTCAGGAAATGGAGCTTCTCGCGCCCCTGCCGCCGGGTCACCACCAGGCCGGCCTCCTCGAGCACCCGCAGGTGCTTCATCACCCCGAAGCGGGTCATCGGCAGGCGCTGCTCCAGCGCGCTCAGGGTCTGCCCGTCCTCCTTGAACAGCTCGTCGAGCAGGCTGCGGCGCGTCGGATCGGCGAGGGCCTTGAACACGTCGTCCATGCCTAAAGATGTTAGGTGACCACATGGTCACATGTCAAGCCCGCGAGGGCGGAGACGGATTGCGGCCAGGCCTCGATCGCCGTAGACTGCCCCGGCCATGTCTTCCCGCCAGCTCAAGCCTCTGCGCGAGGTCCTCCAGCGCGCCGTTGCCGCCGCCCGGCTGCGGCCGCAGCAGATCGAGCAGGCCCTTGCGCTGCCGCGGGGAGGGTGGGACGATCTGGCGTACGGCCGGCGGGTGCTCCGGGTGCGCCACCTGCTGGCGCTCGCCCGTCTGCTCAGCGTGCCGCCCGAAGACCTTCTGGACGCCGGGTTGCCGGACGCGACCCCGCCGGCGGGCCCACGGCTCGCCGACTGGTTGGAGCCAAGGCCCCCCTTCGCCGGCGCGTCCCCGGTGGGAGATCTCCAGGCCTTGGCCCGGGACGCGGTCCGCCGCGAGCTGGACGCACGGGGAAAGCCCTCCGAGGGCGACCCTGTCCCCGGATCTTGATCCCGGTCCCATTTCAAGCGGCCCTGTCCCCGGGCTCGCAGAAAGGTCCCCGGATATCCATCCGAGTCCCGGGATATCCTCTTCTGTCCCCCTTTTAGCACCCCGGTCCCATTTCCAGCATCCCTGTCCCGGGATCTCCAGAATTGTCCCGGGATTCAAATCTGCGGCGTCTCCGTGGTCTAATGACGCATGCTCGAAGAAGATCTCCGTTCTCTGCGCCAGATTCTGCCCGGGCCGTCGAGGTTTCGAGGCTTCAGCGCCGCGACGTCGAGCGGACGCTGAAGCTGCGCAACGGGACCTTGGGGAAGCTCCTGGACGGCATCCTGGATCTCCGGGTCGAGCACCTGACGGCCCTGGCGCGTCTCCTGAAAGTCCCGCCCGGCGATTTCCTGCGGCTCGGCTGTCCGCAGACCCGCGCCGCGGCCACCTACCGTCTCACCGACTGGCTCGGTCCCCAGGACCCCGGTCCCCAGGACCCAAACCCGGCGCCGGAGACCCCGGACGCCTACAAGCCTCCGACGCCCGAAGAGCTGGTGGAGATGATCCGCGCGGTGGTGCGCGAGGAGCTGGATGCGCGGAAGGGGAAGGCGCAGGGACCCGCTGAAGATTGACGACAGACGTCCGGCTTTACGGTCGCGCGTGATCTAGAAAGAGATGGAGGCCATAGGAAGGTGGCTTCCCATCTGTCTGAAAGGAGCCTGGAATGCGTAAAAAGATGCTGCTTCTGTCGCTCGCCGCGGCGGCCCTGATCGGCGCTCTCACCGCTCCGCCCTCGTCGGCGGTCGGCGGCGTCTGCCAACCCATCTGTACCTATTACTCGGACGGCTCAAAGTGCTGTGTCTCTTGCTTTGGTACATGGCCGGACTGCGGCTGCACCAACAACTACTGCCCGCCGGCAGACGGCGGCAACTAGCCTGGACCGGCGGACCGCTCTCTATAATTCAGGTGAGCCTATTTCGGGCGGAGCGCTCCCGCTTCGCCCCCCATCTGGCCCGAAATCCTCATGGCCGAACGTTGACAACGGACACCGACCTCCTTACCATCAGATCCTCAACCCAATCCTCCAGGGAATTCAGCCGCCCCTGGAACCCAACGGCAGGCTGTCGCGATTGTACCGATGCCATCTCTGTGGCGTAGTCGTTCCCCCCAACACCCCCGCACATCGAAAAGTCGTTGAAACGCGACGCCGGGAGTACCCCTTCCGGAAGGACGCCCACCTCTTCATCAAGGAAGGCCGTCCGAAGAAAACCGACGATCCCGGAGGCGTCGGTTTCGAGATCGTGCGGGAGGTGGTGGTTTGTCCGAGTTGCTTCGAGGAGCGCACGGCGCTCATCTCCGAGCGCTGCGGGCCTCTTGTGTTGGCGGTAGCGGCTTGATTTTCTGATCAGAGCCAGCACGTCCGGCCCAACGGGCCGGGAGACCTTAGCCCAGGGCTTCTATGTGGTCAGGGTTGTCAAGTCCGGAGGTTCGCTTCGTTGTTCTGTTCTGCTCTCCTTTCCGCGGTCGTCGTTTTCGAGACGTCGTCAGCCTGGCGGGCTTGTCTTCGGGCGGGGGCCGGCAGGCCCCCGCCAGCTTCTATTCGTGTGGACCCAGAGTCCAGCACCAGATGCCTCATTCGCGCACGAGGCGCTCGCCGACAAGCCTGAAGGAGCTACCCCATCTGAGAAGCCCGGTCTCCTATAGACCCAGCCCTGGCACGGGCGCGCTCCACCAGGTCCGATTTCTCTCCACTCTGCCATCGCTACAGGCTCTTCAGTTGCGCTCCTGCCGGAATCTCACCTGCCTCCAAGTAACGCCACAGGGCCACCAGCAGCTTGCGCGCCAAGGCCACAATCCCGATCCGCCGCGATCGGCTTCCTCCCCGAGCGAATCGTTCCTGGAACCATCGACTCAATTCACTGCCCGGCTGGAACCGCAACCATGCCCACGCGATCTCGATGGCCATACTTCGGACCCGCTCGTTGCCGGCTCGACTGATGCCCTGTTCCCGGTGCAAGCGGTCGCCACTTTGATACGGCGTCGGAGCCAACCCCGACAGCGATCCCACTTGCCGGCGATTGCGGAATTGCCGCCAGGCAAAGAACTCGCCGGAAAACAGCCACGCACTGTTCGGACCGATCGACTTTAAGCGACACAAGCGTTGCGCCACCTGGGCGACCGGCTCCTGCGCCTTGGAGAGTCTGTCCCGCCGCTGTTTTTCTAACTCGGCGATCTGCTGTTCCAGCAGCTCCAGGCGCTCCCACTCGCGCTCGAAACGACCGCGCAAGTCTTGCCCCAGCGAGCTTCCGTCCCAAAGCTTGACCTGCGGCAGCTGCTCGCGGAAGTCTCGCCGCATCTTCAGCGCCAACCCCTGACTGGCCATCAGCCCTCGCAGACGATTGCGATGCGCTGTCCTCTCCTGCTTCAGCGTCTCGAGCTCCCGCGACAACTGCCGACCGTCCTCCTCCTCAACGCTGGGGACCCGCACCACGCTCCAGCGGACCCGTTCCCCCGTCTCGCTGCGGACCAACAGAGACAGCAGTTTCTGGACATCCACTCCGTCGCTCTTCGCCTGCCGAGCCCGCCGGTTCATCTCGATGCTGGCCGAGTCCACCACCCGGTTCTTCACCCCAACGCTCTCCAGATACCGGTGGATCCAAAAACCATCGCGGCCGGCTTCGTAGCAGCTCACCACTCGACTGCACTCGCTAAGACCGAACCGCGCCTTGGCGCGTCCAATCTCCTCTTGCAAGGCCGCTAAGTCGCGAGCTGCGATCGTCCGCTGGCGAGGTTTCTGGCCGGCCCCGCTCACAAACCCCAGCTTCCATTGACTCCAACCCAGCTCTAGGGCCATGTACAGCACTCCGTGATCTCCAGTAAGCTTCTCTTGGTGAGTCGTTGCGGTCATCTGGGTACTCTCCTTTCGAGTGGAAGT
>QHVW01000070.1 GCA_003223675.1 Acidobacteriota bacterium | reverse complement strand
CTGCGGCACCTATTCCGGGGTGTGCGCCTCGTTCGCCTGCGGGACGTTCAAGATCAAGCCGGTCTGAGGACGTTCCGGGCGTGATCATGTCCTCCGGCGGCAGCCGTCTCCGCAGGCTGGGGCTCGACCTGCTGATCGTCCTCAGCCTGGGTCTGGGGATCGGCGCCCTGTCCACGGCCGGGAGCATCGTCCATTCGGTGCTCGTGCGCGCCCTCCCCTTCTCCGCTCCGGACCGCTTGGTGCTGCTCGGGGCGGCGCCGGCTTCGACCCCCGAGATGTGGAGGTCGTCTTCCTATCTGGACTTCCTGGACTGGCAGGCGCAGAGCCGCGTCTTCTCGGAGATGGCCGTCTCCCGCCCCTGGGAGCCGTCGCTGCGCCTGGTGGAGTCGGAGCGCGTCTCCGGAGCGGAGGTGTCGGAAGGCTTCTCCGGCCTCCTGGGTTTGCGGCCGGCGCTGGGACGAGCCTTCACGCCCGCGGATTTCCGGCCAGGAGCCGAGCCCGTGGTGGTGCTCAGCCACCGCTTCTGGAAGCAGCGGTTCGGCCGCGATCCCCACCTCCTCGGCAGGACGCTCCTCCTCGACGGGAAAGCGAGTGTCGTGATCGGCATCCTGCCCGCGAGGATCACTCTGGACGAGCCCGTGGTCATCGGTAGCGCCGACCTGCTGAGGCCGTTGAGCGTGCCGCCGGGCTCGATGTTCGCCAGCCGGGGGGTCCGCGCGATGCGCGTAATCGCCCGCCTCGGGAACGGCGTGACCCGCGAAAAGGCCGCGGCCGAGATGGGGCAGATCGCGCAGAGGCTGGCGGCCGCGTATCCGGAGACGAACCGGAATCTCCGCGTTCGCGTGGAGCCGCTCCGCGAGGTGGCGGTCGCCGGCTCCCGGCCGCTCCTGCTGGCGCTGCTCGGCGCGTCGGCTCTGCTGTTGCTCATCGCCTGCGTCAACGCGGCGTGCGTGCGCCTGGCCGCGCTCAGCGTCCGTGGGAGGGACCTGGCCGTCCGCGCCGCGCTGGGGGCCGGCCGCGCGCAGCTTCTGCGCCAGTTGCTCCGCGAGAGCCTGCCTCTGGTGGGCCTCGCCTTCGTTCTGGGCCTCCTGCTGACCCTCTGGACCTGGGGCACCTTCATGGCCCTGCTGCCCGCCTCCCTCGTTCACCTCACCGGCCTGGCGCTCGACGGCAGGGTCCTGGCGATCACCGCGCTGGTCTCGCTGCTCGCCTTGGGGCTGGTCGATCTGCTCCCCTTCGTGCAACTCACGCGGCTCCCCGTGTCCGTCATGCTCGCCGGCGGCACCGCGCAGGCCGGGGAATCCCGCTCGAGCCGCCGCAGCCGTAACGCCCTCGTGGCTGCCGAGATCGCCCTCTCACTGGCGCTGCTGATCGGCGCCGGCCTGCTGGTGCGGAGCCTCGTCTGCCTCTCCCAGGTCGACCTCGGCTTCCACCCCGAACGGGTGTTCGCCCTCACCCTCGATCTCGGCTCGCCGGCCTACGCCGAGCCCCGGAACGCCTGGAGCTTTCTCACCACCCTCCTACGCGACGTGCAGGTGCGCCCGGAGATCGCCTCGGCGGCGATGGTCACCAATCTCCCGCTCCGGGAGGGTGGCAACATGAAGACCCGCCTGGGGCTCCGGCCCGGCGCTCTCCTGGATTGGCAGATCGATCTCAACGGCGTCAGCCAGGGGTACTTCTCCACGCTGGGCATCCCCCTGCTCCGCGGGCGGGGCTTCACACCCGAGGAGACCGCCGACGACCAACATCCGGTCGCCATCCTCAACGCCTCGGCCGCCCGCCGGCTGTGGGCGGGCGAGGAGGCCGTCGGCAAGCGCGTGATCCTCGACTTCATGAGCTCGGCTCCGCGGGAGGTCGTCGGCGTCGTCGGCGACCTCCGGGAGCCCGGTCCGGAGGATCCGCCTCAGCCGGAGATCTATCTGCCGTATCCGCAGGTCTTCTTCGGCACGGCCAACCTCGTGGTCCGCCCTGTCCCTCGCTGGGGCCTGGAGTCGATGGCCCACGCGATCCGCGTACAGGTCCAGTGGCAGGACCGCAGCCTGCCGGTGGGAGAGGCGATCCCAATGCAGCGGCTCGCCGAAGCCAGGATCGCGAATCCCACGACCGATGCCCGCATCCTGACCTGCTTCGGGGTGACGGGCCTGCTCCTCGCCGCGATCGGGATCTATGGCGTGACCTCTTTCACCGTCGCCCGGAAGCGGCGGGAGATCGGGATCCGGATCGCCCTCGGCGCCCGGCCTGAGGACATCATCCGGGCGGTGCTGAGGCAGAGCACGGGCTGGCTCGGCCTCGGTCTGCTCCTGGGGTTGGGAGGCGGCGTCCTGCTGTCGCGTCTGCTCGCCAGCATCCTCTATGGGGTGAGCCCTCTCGATCCCTGGACGTTCGCCGCCATGCCGCTGTTCCTGCTGGCCGTGGCCCTCTGGGCGGCCTACGTACCGGCCCGCAGGGCGGCGTTCCTAGATCCGATGCGAGCCCTTGCCGAGCCCTGATCCAGAGATCGAAAAACTCAACTCTTTTTTTGGAATCAAGCCATGAAATCAACTCTCGCTCGTACGATCCTCGCTCTCGCGCTGCTGGCCTGCTCTCTCGCCCCCCTCCGTGCCCAATCCACGGAGCCATTGCCCGCGCCCCGTCCGGGCTGGCAGGAGAGGGCCGCGAGGATGGAGGCCGAGCTGAAAGAAATGCAAGCCGAAGCCGCGAAGAATCCGTCCCGCCCCTCCATCGCCGAGCTCCAGCGGGAGCTCGACCAGATGGCGGCGGAGCGGGAGGCCAAGATCTCCCGCCGGAGCACGGCCGCCCGCCTCCAGTGGTGGCTGACCGGATCTTTCGGCCTCAACCTCGTTTTGACGCTGGCGCTTCTGTGGGCCCTCCTGCGACGTGGCGGAGCTCCCACCCGAGCCACCCAGGCATGATGAACAAAAACATTTTTCGATGCAATCTCAGGAGAGATGAAGATGAGAGTCCGGTTTTCCCGTCCACGTATCCTCGCCGGAGCCGTGGTGGCCCTCACCGCCGGCGCCATTCTTCTGCTGCTGCTCGCCGGCCTGACGGAGGCGTCGCTCGGCCTCGCGCTGATCCTGGGAGGGGCCGTGCTCTCTCTGGGATTGGGCCAGATCTTCGGGCCGCGGGCCCGGCGCGACCGCTCCGAGGCGTGACGGGCTCTACCCGAACCGCCCGGTGATGTAGTCCTCGGTCTGCTTCTTGATCGGGTTGATGAAGATCCGGTCGGTCGGGCCGTATTCGACCAGCTCGCCGAGGTAGAGGAAGGCGGTGTAGTCCGACACGCGCGAGGCCTGCTGCATGTTGTGGGTGACGATCACCTGTGTGTAGCGGCTCTTGAGGTCCTGCATCAGCTCCTCGATGCGCGCGGTGGCGATCGGATCGAGGGCCGAGCAGGGCTCGTCGAGCAGGATCACCTCGGGCTCGACGGCGATCGCCCGCGCGATGCAGAGGCGCTGCTGCTGGCCGCCGGACATCCCCAGGGCGCTCTCGTCCAGCCGGTCTTTTACTTCATCCCACAGCGCCGCGCCGCGCAGGCTGCGCTCCACGATCTCGTCGAGGTCCCGCTTCTTGTTGATCCCCTGGATGCGGCAGCCGTAGGCCACGTTCTCATAGATCGATTTCGGGAACGGGTTCGACTTCTGGAACACCATGCCGATGCGCTTGCGCAGGGCGTTGATGTCCAGCTTCGGATCGTAGATGCTGCCGTCCTCGAAACGGATGTCCCCCTCGATGCGCACGCTGTCGATCAGGTCGTTCAGCCGGTTGATGCAGCGCAGCAGCGTCGACTTGCCGCACCCCGAGGGACCGATGAAGGCGGTGATCTGCTTCTCCGGGATCCGCATCGAAATGTTTTTTAGCGCCTTCTTCTCGCCGTACCAGAGCGAGAGATCGTCGATATTGAGGATCGGGTGCTCGATGCGCGGCGCCAGCGCCGGATCGCGGACCGCTTCCGCAAGGGTTTCCGTCATGATCATCGTTCTCTTTCCGCGGCCGGTCTACACGGCGCTCCCGGCGTACTTGCGCCGGAGGTGGTTGCGTAGCGCGATCGCCACCAGGTTCATCGCCGTCACCACCAGGATCAGCAGCAGGGCGGTGGCGAAGACCAGCGGCGTGGTGGCCTCCACGTTGGGGCTCTGGAACCCCACATCGAAAATGTGGAAGCCCAGGTGCATGAACTTGCGCTCGAGGTGCAGGAAGGGCGGCCGGCCGTCGAGCGGCAGGGTCGGCGCCAGCTTCACCATGCCGACGATCATCAGCGGCGCCACCTCGCCCGCGGCGCGCGCCATGGCCAGGATCATGCCGGTGAGGATGCCCGGCGCCGCCGCCGGCAGCACCACCCGGCGGATGGTCTCGAATTTGGTCGCCCCGAGCGCCAGCGAGCCCTCGCGCACGATGCGGGGGACGGCCGCCAGCCCCTCCTCCGCCGCCACGATCACCACCGGCACCGTGAGCAGCGCCAGCGTCAGCGCCGCCCACAGGATGCCGCCGGTGCCGAAGGTGGGCGTGGGGAGCGACTCGGGATAGAAAATCTTGTCGATGGTGCCGCCGATCAGGTAGACGAAGAACGCCAGGCCGAACATGCCGAAGACGATCGACGGCACGCCCGCGAGGTTGTTGACGGCGATCCGCAC
>QHVW01000069.1 GCA_003223675.1 Acidobacteriota bacterium | reverse complement strand
GGGCGTCGCGCCCGCTCCGGAGCTCGGCCGCGTCAGCAGCGTCCCGCCGGGGAAGCACGCGGGCAATCTCGACAACCGGGAGCTGGGCGTCGGCTCGACGCTCTACATCCCTGTCTTCGTGCCGGGCGCGCTGTTCGAGGTAGGCGACGGCCACGCCGCGCAGGGGGACGGCGAGGTGGATCAGACGGCGATCGAGACGTCGCTGCGCGGGCGCCTTCAGCTCACCGTCCGCAAGGACCTGAAGCTCACCTGGCCGCGCGCCGAGACGCCCACCGACATCATCACCATGGCGACCGATCCCGACCTCGCCGTCGCCACCCGCACCGCCATCCAGGAGATGATCGATTTCGTCGCCGCCACGCGGAAGATGACCAGGCACGAGGCCTATCAGCTCGTGAGCATCGCCGGCAACGTGGCGGTGACGCAGCTCGTGGACAAGCCGAACCTGGGCGTCCACGTGCGGCTGCCGAAGAGTATCTTCGCCGGCCGAAATTGAGCCACCCGTTGAGGCGGTTCCCTTCCCTCACCGCCAGGAGTATGCTCGCGAAAGCCACTCCGCGTGGAGGTACCCTATGAAATCGTCGATCCAATTCCGCTTGAACGGCCGCCCCGCCTCCCTCGACACCGACGACAGCCGCAAGCTCCTCTGGGTGCTCCGCACCGACCTGGGGCTGACCGGCGCCAAGTATGGTTGTGGCGCCGGGGCCTGCGGCGCCTGTACGGTCCTCATCGACGGCAAGCCCGTCCGCTCGTGCGTCACCCCGCTCAGCGCGGCGCGCGACCGCGAGGTCACCACCATCGAGGGGCTGGCGCGCGACGGCACCCTCCATCCCGTGCAGGAGGCCTTCCTGGAGCACGGCGGCTTCCAGTGCGGCTACTGCACGCCGGGAATGATCCTCACCGCCGCCGCCTTCCTCCACGAAAATCCGGCGCCCACCCGCGAGGCGATCGCCGCCCGGCTGGAGCACAACCTCTGCCGCTGCGGCGCGCACACCCGCATTCTCGACGCCGTCGAGACCGCCTCCAAGACGACCACTGCGCAGGCGAAGGGAGGCAAGTCATGAGCGCCCTGCTCAATCCCTCCCACGGCTTCAACCGCCGCCAGTTCCTCAAGATGGTGGGCGGCGGCATCGCCGTCCTGGTGGTCGGCGGCCCCGCCGAGCTCTTCGCGCAGGACCGCCGGCGGATGTATCCCGAGGATCTCAACGCCTATCTGCGGATCGGCGCGGACGGCCGCGTCACCGTCTTCTCCGGCAAGATCGAGATGGGCCAGGGGGTCCTCACCTCGCAGGCCCAGATGGCCGCCGAGGAGCTCGGCGTGGCGCTCGAATCGATCGACATGGTGCTCGGCGATACCGACCTCTGCCCGTGGGACATGGGGACCTTCGGCTCGCTCACCACCCGCATGTTCGGACCGTCCCTCCGCGCCGCCGCGGCCGAGGGGCGCGCCGTCCTGCTCAACCTGGCGGCGGCGAAGCTGGGCGCCGCGAAAACCGATCTGATCGTCGAGGACGGCGTCGTCTCCGTCCAGGGGAGCCCGGACCGCAAGGTGACCTACGCCGAGCTCGCCCAGGGCAAGAAGATCGCCCGCCTGATCGACGAGAAGGCGGTGCTCCGCTCGGTGGCCCAGTTCAAGGTGATGGGAAAGTCGCCGCGCCGGCTCGATGGCCGGGAGAAGGTCACCGGCGCCGCGCATTACGCCGGAGACGTGCGGCCCCAGGGCCTCCTCTACGCCCGTATCCTCCGCCCGCCCGCGCACGGCGCCACGCTCGGGACGGTGGACACCGCCGCCGCCGAGCGCCGGTCCGGAGTGAAGGTGGTGAAGCTCGACGACCTCGTGGCGGTCCTGCACGCCGATCCGGAAGCCGCCGGCGCGGCGCTCGCGGACGTCACGGCCGAGTGGAAGACCGAGCCCCTGGCTCTCGATCCCGAAAACATTTTCGATCACCTGGAGAAGACGGCCACGAAGGCTGAGGAGAAGGACCATCGCGGCGACGTCGAAGCCGCGCGGACCGCGGCCTCCCGCGTCTTCGAATCGACCTATCGCAAGGGTTACGTCGCGCATTCTCCGATGGAGCCGCACACCGCCGTGGCCGAGCCCAAGGACGGCCGGGTGACCGTCTGGGCCTCGACCCAGACCCCCTTCCCGCTGCGCGACCAGATCGCGCAGGCCCTGAAGGTCGACACCCAGAAGGTGCGCGTGATCACCCCTTATCTCGGCGGCGGCTTCGGCGGCAAGAGCGCCGGCCGCCAGGCGATCGAGGCGGCGCGGCTCGCGGCCGCCACGGGCCAGCCGGTGCAGGTCGCCTGGACCCGCGCCGAGGAATTCTTCTACGACACCTTCGATCCCGCCGCGGTGGTGAAGGTCGCCTCGGCCGTCGACGCCAGCGGCAAGATCGCCCTCTGGGACTACGCCGTCTACGCCGCCGGGGACCGCGGCGCGGCCCTCTTCTACGACGTCCCCAACGCCCGCGTGCGGGCTTTCGGCGACACCAGTTATCGCGAAGAAGCGGGGCCGCAATCGAGGCCGAGCCTCCACCCGTTCGCCACCGGACCGTGGCGCGCGCCCGGCGCCCGCATGAACGTCTTCGCGGTCGAATCGCAGATCGATCTCATGGCCGCCGCGGCCGGCGTCGACCCACTCGAATTCCGCCTGCGCAACACCTCCGACGAGCGCATGCGGAAGGTGCTCCGGGAGGCGGCCACGGCCTTCGGCTGGCCGGGCCCCAAGGCGGGCTCCGGACGGGGTCGCGGGATCGCCTGCGGCATCGACGCCGGCACCTACGTGGCCCTGATTGTGGAGATCGCCGTCGACGCGGCCACCGGCGCCATCAAGGTCGAGCGCGTGGTGGCGGCGCAGGACATGGGAATCATCGTCAACCCCGACGGCGCCCGCATGCAGATGGAGGGCTGCGTCACCATGGGGCTCGGCTACGTGCTGAGCGAGGAGGTGCCCTTCAAGGGCGGCGAGGTCCTCGTCCGCGGCTTCGACGTCTACCACCTGCCGCGCTTCTCGGCGCTGCCGAAGATCGAGACGGTGCTGGTGAAGAACGACGACGTCGCGCCGCAGGGGGCCGGAGAGCCGGCGATCGTCCCCCTGGGAGCGGCGGTGGCGAACGCCCTGTCCGACGCCACGGGAAAGCGGCTCTACCGGTTGCCGCTCACGCCGGAGCGGGTGAAGGCGGCGCTGGTTTCGTAAGGGGGAGGATTCGATACAATCCCCCCGCGCCTATGCGAGTCGCCGCCCTCTACGACATCCACGGCAATCTACCCGCTCTGGAGGCGGTGCTCGCGGAGGTCCGCCTGACCGGGGTCGACCTCGTTTTGATTGGGGGCGACGTGTTGCCGGGACCGATGCCTGGCGAGACCCTCGACGCCCTGCTGGACCTCGAAATTCCCGCCCGTTTCATCGTGGGCAACGGCGAGGCCGCGGTGCTCGCGGAGAGGCCGGGCGCGGAGGGCACCACCCTTCCCGAGAAGGTCCGGGAGACCCTGCGCTGGACGGCGGGGCAGCTTCTTCCCGCGCACGAAACCTGGATCCTGGGCTGGCCCCGCACCCTCCGCGTCGAGATCCCGGGGTTGGGCGAGACCCTCTTCTGCCATGCCACGCCGCGCAGCGACACCGAGATCTTCACCCGCCAGACGCCGGAAGACCGCCTCGCCCCGGCCTTCGCGGGCGTCGACGCGACCCTGGTCGTCTGCGGCCACACCCACATGCAGCTCGACCGCAAGGTGGGGGCGATCCGGGTCGTCAACGCCGGCAGCGTGGGGATGCCGTTCGGCCGGCCCGGCGCCGACTGGCTCCTGTTGGGCCCCGGCGTCGAGCTCCGGCACACCGCCTACGATCTCCCCCGCGCTGCCGCGCGGATTCGCGCCACGAGCTATCCCGAAGCCGCGGAATTCGCGGACCGCGACATCCTCAGCCCCCGCTCCGAAAGCGAGATGCTCGAGCTGTTCGCCAGGGCCGAGTTGCGGTGAGAGCCGGCCGCGCGCTCCCCCTCAGTGTGCGGCCTGATTCTTGATCACTCGCCCCCCCTGCATCACGAACAAAACCTTTTCAGTCTGCCGGATGTCCTGCAGGGGATCGCCCGGCACCGCCACGAGGTCGGCGAGCTTGCCGGTCTGGATGGTGCCGATCTTGTCCGCGAGGCCCAGGAGATCGGCGTCGGCCGCGGTGGCGGCGAGCAGCGCCTGGGCCGGCGTCATGCCGTTCTTCACCATGAGAGCGAATTCCTGGGCGTCCAGGCCGTGGGGCTCGACCGCGGAATCGGTGCCGAAGCCTACCTTGACGCCGATCTTCACGGCGTGCTGGAACATCGACTGGATCTGCGCCGACGCCGCTCGCGCCTTGGCCGCGATGGCGGGCGGGAAGCGGTCCGTCTTCTCCCCCACCCAGGCGCCGGCGAAAATGGTCGGCACCAGGTAGACCCCCTTCTCCTTCATCAGCCGCAGGGTGTCGTCCTGCAGGAAGGAGCCGTGCTCGATGGAATCCACTCCGGCCTTGATCGCCATCTTGGCGGCCGCGTCGCCATGGCAGTGGGCGGCGACCTTGCGGTGCCAGGCGTGCGCCTCGGAGACGACGGCGTTCATCTCCTCCTGAGTCAGCTCGGGGACGTCCACCGGATCGGACAGCGAGAGCACGCCGCCGGAGGGCATGAACTTGATCACATCAGCGCCATATTTGATCTGATACCGCACCGCCTCGCGGCACTCCTCGGGGCCGTTGCAGACCCCCTGGATGGTGCCGGCCGGCTTCACGCGGTCCGGCGGGTACGGGGCCTGGTCGGCGTGCCCGCCCGTCGAGCTGATGGCGTAGTTGGCGATCTGCATGCGCGGCCCTTCCACGATGCCGGCGTTGATCGCGTTCCGCAGGCCGAGCGACACGTAGTCAACCGAACCCACGTCGCGCACGGTGGTGAAGCCGGCTTCGAGGGTCCGCCGGGCGTAGAGGGCGGCGTAGTGCGCCTGCTCGGCGGGGAAGCGCATGATGGTCT
>QHVW01000068.1 GCA_003223675.1 Acidobacteriota bacterium | reverse complement strand
CGACATCCAGCTCCTGGCCGACTACTTCCTGGGCCAGCTCAACGAGCGGCAGGGGACGGCCAAGGTGTGGACCGAGGATTCCCTCGACCGCCTGCGCACCCACTCCTGGCCGGGCAACGTGCGCGAGCTCAAGAACGTGGTGCACCGGGCCTTCATCATGGCCGACAACGAGATCACCCCCCGCTGCCTGCCGCGGGAGGTGGGCGGCGAGTCGGGCTCGGTGCGTTCCTTGAGCTTCCAGGTCGGCGCCTCGATCGAGGAGGTCGAGCGCCGGCTGATCATGGCGACACTGGACGCGTATGGAGGGAACAAGCGCAAGACGGCCGATATCCTGGGAGTCAGCCTCAAGACGTTGTACAATCGCCTCAACACCTACCGTGAAGAGTAGCCGTCACACGGTACGGACCGGGACTGGAGCACGGATCAGGGCCCCTCGCCCCTTGAGGAGCCCCTCGGGAGGTTGTATACTCCGTCGCCGTCCGACGACTCACTGAACGACTTGGACAAGGGAGGCTGTGGCACAAATTCTGCTTCAGAGCAATCTGTACGCGTGGGTCTGATGCCACGGACTCGAACGAACGACAGGTCAACAGTGAGGAGGAGGATAGCCATGAACCGAAACCAGTGGATGCTTCGCGTGCCAGTCCTCTGCCTGGCACTGATACTGGCTCTATCCTTGGGAGCTTGCAGCTCGACGAAGTCGCCCGGCCAGCAGGTGGACGACGCCGCCATCACCGCCAAGATCAAGGCGAAGCTGGCGGCCGACGGCGACATCAACCCGTTCAATATTGACGTCGACACGAACCAGGGCGAGGTGGTCCTCCAGGGGGTCGTGAAAAAGGAAGACACCCGCAGGAAGGCCGAGCAGTACGCCCGGGACACTGACGGAGTCGTGAGAGTGAGAAACCTGATCAAGGTGGGAGGCGGCACCTGACGCCAACCCCCTCGTCTTCAATCAGTTCCATTTAACAAGGGAGAAAACACAATGAAGAAGCTGTCTGTTCACCTTTCGCTCCTCTGCCTGCTGGCCTTCCTTCTGATCCCGTTCGCCGGGTGCAAGAAGGAGGAGACTGAAGAGGAGACCCCGGCCACCACGACCGACACCACGATGTCGACCTCGACCAGCACCGAGACCTCGACCTCGACGATGACCACGGACACGGGTGCCGGTGCCATGGGTACCGACATGGGCACGTCCAGCTCGACCATGGGCACGGACATGACCACGTCGTCGCCGATGGGCTCCGACGCGACCAAGAAGTAACTCGCTTTCCAGCGTTGTCTTGAAGGGCGCTCGCCAGTCGGGGCGCCCTTTTTGTATTTCCCGCCCGAGGGCTCGGCCTACGACGGTTCCTGGAACACCTCGTCCAGGAACCGTCCCGCCGCGGCCCTGAATTCGTCCGTCCACTCGTGCCCGCCCTGGAACACGCAGGGGCGGACGTCCACCCCCTTGCCGCGCAGCAGCTCCACGTCGTGCTCCATCTTGGCGGCGTCGTACCATTCCTCGCTGGCGCCGCGCCCCAGGAGGACGGGGGGGAAGCCGTCGAGCTTGCGGTCCGCCAGCTCGGGCGGGACGTCGCCGCCGAGCACGATCACCCCCTGGCAGGCGTGGCCGGAGCCCGCCGCGGCGCGGTAGGCCATGGCCGCCCCCTGCGAGAACCCCAGATAGACCAGCCGCTCGGAGATGGGGAGCTCGCGCTTGATCTCGGTGACCACGCTCGACGCGTAGCGGATGTTGTCCACGACGGCCCGCTCGCGCAGTTGGCGGGTCATCCAGCTCGCGATGACGTCCCCCGTCCGGTTGTAGAAAGGGTGCAGGGCCTGCACGGCGCAGAGCACCCAGCGGGAGGCGCCGGGGAGGCGGCGGAGCTCGTCGAGGCTCTTCTCGGCGTTCTCGCCGTAGCCGTGGAACCCCACCACCAGCGGGCGGCCCTCCGGCTCCGGCGGGATCTCGAGCAGGTAGCGGCCGTGGACCAGGGCCGCGATCTCGCGCTCCTGTCGCCGCTCGTCGCCCATCAGGCCCGCCGCCTCTCCGCCCGCTGGCGCAGAGGGGCCGAAAGCTCCCTCACCCGCTCCTCCAGCACCCGGGGGAACCCCGGATCGCTCCCCTGCTCCTCGATCAGCCGCACCAGCGCGCTCCCCACCACCACGCCGTCGGCGATCTCCCCCACCGCCGCCACCTGCTGCGGGGTCGAGATGCCGAAGCCCACGGCGAGCGGCTGGTCGAGCCGCTTGCGCAGGCGCTTGACGTCGCGCACCAGGTCGGTCGCCAGGGCCGTGCGCTCGCCGGTGACGCCGGTGCGGGAGACGTAATAGACGAAGCCGGTCGAGGCCTCGGCCACCTTGGTCACCCGGTCGCGGGTGCTGGTGGGGGCGAGCAGGAAGATGGTGTCCACCCCCTGCTCGCGCAGGGCCGGGATGAAGCCCCGCTCCCCCTCCTCCGGCGGCAGGTCGACGCACAGCACGCCGTCCACCCCCGAGGCCGCGGCCTGCTCGGCGAAACGCTCGACGCCGCGGGCGTGGATGGGGTTGAAGTAGGTGAAGAGCACGATCGGCACGCCCAGCTTGTCGCGGTGGCGGGCCACGAGCTGCAGGATGCCCGACAGCTTGGTGCCCGACTCCAGGGCCCGCACCGCCGCCCGCTGGTTGACCGGACCGTCGGCGATCGGATCGCTGAACGGCACGCCCAGCTCGATGATGTCCGCCCCCCCGGCCGCCAGCGCATCCAGGTACTCGGCGGTGGCGTTGAGATCCGGATCGCCCGCCATCAGGAAGGGGATGAAGGCGCCCCGTCCGTCGTGGGCGCAGTTGAAGAAGACCTGGTCGATCGCGCTCATGCCGTCTCTCCTCGTTGCCGGGCGGCCACGGCCTCGGCGAAGGATTCCACTTTGCCTTTCTCGGCGTGCTCCCGGTCCCAGGCGAGCACGGATTCGACGTCCTTGTCCCCGCGCCCCGAGAGATTCACGAGGATCACCCGCTTGCGCGACAGCCGGGGGGCCCGCTTGAGGGCCTCGGCCAGCGCGTGCGAGCTTTCAAGGGCGGGGAGGATCCCCTCCATGTGGGCCACCCGGTGGAAGGCCTCGATCGCCTCCTCGTCGGTGGCCGAGGTGTACTCCACCCGCCCCTCGTCGTGCAGCCAGACGTGCTCGGGGCCGATCGCCGGATAGTCGAGGCCGGCCGAGACCGAGTGGGTGGGAGCGATCTGCCCTTCCTCATCCTGAAGCACGAAGGTGCGCGTGCCGTGCAGCACGCCCAGGGCGCCGCCCGCGAAGCGCGCCGCGTGCTCCCCCCATCCGATGCTGCGGCCGCCGGCCTCGACGCCGATCAGGCGCACCCGGCGGTCCTCCAGGAAGGCGGTGAACAGGCCGATCGAGTTGCTGCCGCCGCCCACGCAGGCGATGGCGAGGTCCGGCGCCTCGCTCCCCGTCTGCCGCTTGAGCTGCAGGCGGGCCTCGTCGCCGATCACGCGGTGGAAATCGCGCACCATGCGGGGGAACGGGTCGGGGCCCAGCACCGAGCCGAGCACGTAGTGGGTGGTGCGCACGTTGGTCACCCAGTCGCGCATGGCCTCGTTGATGGCGTCCTTGAGGGTGCGGCTGCCGGAGTCGACCGGCACCACCTCGGCGCCCAGCAGGCGCATGCGGTCGACGTTCAGCCGCTGCCGCCGCATGTCCTCGCTCCCCATGTAGACCACGCAGGAGAGGCCGAGGGCGGCGGCGGCGGTGGCGGTCGCCACCCCGTGCTGGCCGGCGCCGGTCTCGGCCACCACCCGCTCCTTCTCCATCAGGCGGGTGAGCAGGCACTGGCCGAGGGCGTTGTTGATCTTGTGCGCGCCGGTGTGGAGCAGGTCCTCGCGCTTGAGGAAGATGCGCGCGCCGCCCAGGTCTTCCGACAGCCGCTCGGCGAAGTAGAGCGGCGTGGGGCGCCCGGCGAAGTCGTTGAGCAGGCCGGTCAGCTCACGGCGGAACCCGCGGGAGCGCCGCGCCTTGTCGTAGGCACGGGTCAGCTCGGCCAGGGGCGCCATCAGCGTCTCGGGGACGAACCGGCCGCCATAGGGGCCGAAATAACCCGCCGCGTCAGGCAGGGTTCGGGTTCTCACCATGTCTCACCTCCTGAAAGAGCCGCCGCAGCAGCTCCGGATCCTTGATTCCCGGGGCCGATTCCACCCGCGAGCAGACGTCGATCGCCCACGGCCGGGCCGCCTCGACGGCCCGCCGCGCGTTGTCCGGCCCGATGCCGCCCGCCAGGAACACCCGCCGGCCGGCGAGCCCGATCGCCGCCTCGTAGCCCCACTCTTCTCCTGTACCGCCGTAGAGCCCGCGGTGGGGGGCGTCGATCAGCAATCCCCAGACCGCGCTCCACGCCGCCAGCTCGTCGCGGCCGGGCAGGCGGCCGGCGCGGAAGACCTTGATCGCCCTCGCCAGGAAAGGCGCCACCGCCTCCGGCCCCTCGTCACCGCTGAATTGGACGAGATCGAGCCCGACTTTCTCCACGGTCTCCGCGATCTCGTCCGGGGAGGCGTTCACGAACACCCCCACCAGCGGCACCCGGCCGCGCACCGCGTCCGCGATCTCCCGGGCCCGTTCGATCGTCAGGTATCGGGGGCTGGGCGCAAAGAAGTTCAACCCCAGGTAGTCGGCTCCAATCTCCACCGCCGCCAGGGCGTTCGACGGGTCGGTGACGCCGCAGATTTTGACTTTCACGCCCATCTCAGGCCTCCGCTCCGATCAGCAGCCCGCGGAGGGTGGCCGCGGGGTCGCCGGCCGTGAGCAGGGTCTCGCCGATCAGGAAGGCGTCGAAGCCGCTCTCGGAGAGGAGGGCCACGTCGAGCGCGTCGCGGATGCCGCTCTCGGCCACCCTCACCGCCTCGCGCGGCAGCCCGGCCAGCAGGGAGATCGAATTCTGGAGATCGACGTCGAAGGTGCGCAGATTTCTATTGTTGATGCCCACCATCTCCCACGGCTCGCCGCTCAGCTTGGCGATGTCGTCCGCGTCGTGGGTCTCGACCAGCGGCACCAGCCCCAACCCCCTGGCCAGGCGGGCGTAGCGCGCCATCTCCTCCGCCTCGTAGAGGGCGGCGATGAGGAGGATGGCGTCCGCTCCGGCGTCCCGGGCCCAGAGGAGCTGGACGGGATCGACGATGAAGTCCTTGGCGATGGCCGGCAGCCCGGAGGCCTGGCGGCAGTCGGCCAGCAGCTCGTAGCTGCCGTGGAAGAAATCGGGCTCGACCACCACCGAGAGCGCCGCCGCGCCGTTCTCCGCGTAGAGGCGGGCCTGGGCGATCGGATCGACCTTGCCGTGCAGCGAGCCGAGCCGGGGGGAGCCCATCTTCACCTCGGCGATGATCGCCGGGTCCCGCCGCCGCGCCCGCAGATGGCCCAGGAAGGCGTTGTCGGAGGGGGTACGAGGCGTGCCTTCCGCCCACCCCGAAGCATCGGCACCACCCACTTCGGCAATGCGCTGCCGGCGGCGCTCGACGATGCGCAGGAGGATGTCCGGCGGGCTCATCCGTTGAATCCCCTCAGCTCCTCGAGCTTCTCCGCCGCGGCGCCCGAGGCGAGGGTGTCGCGGGCGATCGCGACCCCCTCCTCCAGGGTGGCGGCGAGGCCGCTCACGTAGAGGGCGGCGCCGGCGTTGAGCGCCGTGACCTCGGCGAGCGCCCCCGTCTCGCCTCCGAACACGCGGCGCACGGCCTCGGCGTTCTCCTCGGGGGTGCCGCCGGCCAGCTCGTCCTGGTGGACGCGGCGCAGGCCGAAGCGCTCCGGCTCGAGGTCGAAGAGCCGCACCTCGCCGCCGCGCACCTCGGCGACCCGGGTGCGGCCGGTGGTGGTGATCTCGTCCATGCCGTCGCCGTGCACCACCAGGGCGTGCTCGGCCCCGAGGTCGCGCAGCACGTGGCCGATCGGCTCGACCAGGCTCTCCGCGTAGACCCCCATCACCTGCCGCCGCGCCCCGGCCGGGTTGGTCAGGGGGCCGAGGACGTTGAAGATCGTGCGCATCCCCAGCTCGCGGCGCACCGGCATCACCTCGCGCATGGCCGGATGCAGCAGGGGGGCGAAGAGGAAGGCGATCCCCACCGTGTCGAGCGTGCGGCCGGCCGTCTCGGGGTCGATCTCGATCTTCACCCCCAGCGCGGCCAGCACGTCGGCGCTGCCGGACTTGCTGGAGACCGAGCGGTTGCCGTGCTTGGCCACCGGCGCTCCGGCCGCCGCCGCCACCAGGGCCGCCGCGGTCGAGATGTTGAAGGTCCCCCGGCCGTCGCCCCCCGTGCCGCAGGTGTCGACCAGCCCCTGCCGCCGGTGGGGGATGGGGATCGCCCGCTGGCGCATGGCGGCGGCGGCGCCGGAGATCTCGGCCACCGCCTCCCCCTTCATGCGCAGGGCGATCAGCAGCGCCGCCTTCATCGGCTCGCTCACCTGGCCGTCCATGAGCTGGCCGAAGAGGTCCTCGGTCTCCTCGCGGGTGAGGCTCTCGCCCCCCGTCAGGCGGACGAGCGCGGCGCGCACCTCAAGCGGCATGGGCCCCCTCCGCCTGGCGACACAGGTCGAGGAAATTGCCGAGCAGGTGCGGGCCGGCGCTGGTGAGCACCGACTCGGGGTGGAACTGCACCCCCCAATAGGGAAGATCGCGGTGGCGCATCCCCATCAGCGTGCCGTCGTCCGCCCAGGCGAGCGGCTCCAGCTCCGCCGGGAGGGTGGGCTCCTTCACCTCCAGGCTGTGATAGCGGGTGGCCTCGAACGGGTTGGGCAGGCCGGCGAAGATCCCCAGGTCGTGATGGCGGACGGGGGAGGTCTTGCCGTGCATCAGCCGCGGCGCCCGGTCCACCGTGGCGCCGAACGCCATGCCCAGCGATTGATGGCCGAGGCAGACGCCCAGCAGCGGGATACGCGCCCGCTTGCGGAGCAGCTCCAGGCAGACCCCGGCGTCCTCGGGGCGGCCGGGGCCGGGCGAGAGGACGATCCCCTCGGGTCCCCGCGCCAGCAGCGCCTTGACGCTCTCGGCGTCGTTGCGCACCACCTCCACCTCCGCCCCCGCGCCGGTGAGCACCTGCACCAGGTTGTAGGTGAACGAGTCGTAGTTGTCGATCATCAGGATCATGACCGTCTCTCCAGCTCTTCGGCGAGCGCCACGGCCGTGAGCAGCGCCGCGGCCTTGTTCTTGGTCTCCCGCTCCTCGGAGGCGGGATCGGAATCGGCGACGATGCCGGCCCCGGCGGTGACGGAGGTCTCGCCGTCGCGGACCACCAGGGTCCGGATGGCGATGCAGGTGTCGAGGTCTCCCGAGAAGGAAAGATAACCTACCGCGCCCGCGTAGGGCCCCCGCGCCTCGGGCTCGAGGTCGTCGATGATCTCCATGGCCCGGATCTTGGGCGCGCCCGACACGGTGCCGGCCGGG
>QHVW01001046.1 GCA_003223675.1 Acidobacteriota bacterium | reverse complement strand
CCTCGCGGAAGCGGCGGGACGAGATCCAGTCCACGCTCACCCGGCTGCGCGGCCTGCACGCCAAAACCCGAGAGCTGCGAGAGGTTGAAGAACGGCGCGCCGCTCTGCGGGAGCAGGCCGAGCAGGTGAGTCTGGTGAGAGCGAAAATCGACACGGCGGCCCGCGCGGTACCCCTGTTGCCGTTACTCGACGAGGCGGCCAGGGCCGCCGCCGCCGCACAGACAGCGGCGAAAGCGGGAGCAGGTGGCCCGCCTCCACCAGGTGCTCGGACGCCTTCCGGAACGGGAGCAGCTCCAGGCGGCTATCGAGCGGCAGACGCGGAGCCTGAAGTCTCTGGAGGAGGAGCTGGCCTCGCTCGCCGCGACGGCCGCATCGGCGAAGGCCCTGCAAGAGCAACAACAGGCCGCCGTCGACGCCGCCCGGCAGGCTGCGGAGGCCTCGGGCTACGACCCAGAGCTGGACGAGCTGCTGCAGAGCGTCCGCGACCGGGCCGTCGAGCTCGGCGCGGCGCGCAGGAGCGCGGCGGAGCGCGGTCTCGAGCTCGCCCGGAAACGTGAGGAGGTGGAAGCGCAGGCCGGGGAGGTCGAGCGGCTGAGGGAGCAGGCCGAGCTCGCCCGGAGGTCCGCGGAAGAGGCGCAGCGCGGCTTCGAGGCAGCCGAGGAGGCGCTGCATCACGCCATCAGTCTCAACGAGGCGAATCACCTCCGCGAAGGGCTGGCTCCCGGCCAGCCCTGTCCGGTGTGCGAGCAGATCGTGAATGCTCCCCCACCTGCCCGTCTGGCCCCCGAGGTCGAAGCGGCCCGAACCGCGCTCCAGGACGCCCGGGAAAAGCGAAAGGAAGCCGACGCGCTCGCCAGAAAAAACGAGGCCGCCTTCACCGGCGCACAGGCCAGGCTCCAAGCCGCCCGGCAGGGCCTCGCCGAGCTCGAGTCGCGCCACGCCGATCTCCAAGCCAGCGTGGCCGCCGGCGAAAAGGCGATCCGCCGTCCCCTCGGCAAACGCGCTCCGGAAAAGGATATCGCGGTCGAGGCGTGGATCGAAACCCAAATCGCATCGCTCGCCCGCAGCCGCAAATTGAGCGAAGAGGCGAAGGCGCGGCTGGCCACGGCGGAACGGACCCTGGAAAGAGCCAGGGCCGAGGAGGCCACCGCGCGGGACCGGCTCGCCGAGAGGCGGGCGTCGCGACAGCAATTGACAGAGGATCACACCCTAAACCTGCAAAGGCTCGCGACGTTGCAGGCCGAGATCCACGCGGTCACCGCATCCCCCGATCCGGCGGCCGAGGCCGCGGCCCTGGAGGACCAGATCCGGCAGCTCGAAGCCGGTCTCAAGGCGGCGACCGAGGAGGAAGCGGCCGCGAAAAACCTTTTGGTCACCGCCAAGGAGGCGCAACGGCTCACCGCCGAAGCCGCCGAAGCGGCCCGCCGGGACGCCGGCCAGCGAGCGGAGAGCCGGGACGCGGAGATCGCCCGCGCCAATTTCGAAAACGAGGCCGCCGTCCGCGAGGCCCTGCTCGACGAGGCCACCGCCA
>QHVW01000067.1 GCA_003223675.1 Acidobacteriota bacterium | reverse complement strand
GCCCCACTCCTCCAGGAGCTGGCGCCGCTCCGCCGCGCTCAGCAGCGGCAGCTCCCCGATCGCCCGCTCCGGAGAGCCCACCATCCCCGCCAGCAGCGCCCCCAGATGGCCGAGCATCCTCTCCACCGTGGCCCGGTCGAACAGAGCGTCGGAGTACTGGACGGCGATGGCCAGCTCGCCGTCCGGCTCGGCGGCGAGCCACGAGAGGTCGAACTGCGCGGAGCGGACCCCCAGCTCGATCCCCTCGGCCTCCAGCTCTCCGAGCCGCAGCCGGCCGCCGCCCAGCCCGAGGGCCAGAGCGGCCAGTTGGGCGGCGAACGCGGGCGGCTTCTGCCAGGAGAAGAGAACCTGGAAGAGCGGCGAGCGGCTCGGATCGCGCACCGGCCGCATCCGCTCGGCGAGCAGCGGGAACGGGAATCCCTGGTGCCTGAGGGCCCTGCGCACCGTCTCGCGGGCGGCGCGCAGGGCGTCGCCGGCCGGCAGCTCCCGGCTCAGGTCGGCGCGCAGAGGCACGGGATTGACGAAGTAGCCCACCGTCCCCCAGAGGTCCGCCGAAGACCGCCCCCAGGTCGGAGACCCGACGAGGAACCGCTCCTGCCCCGAGTAGCGGAAGAGGAGGACCTGGAGCGCCGCCAGCAGCGTCGAGTGCGGGGTGGCCGCGTGGGCCCGCGCGACGGTCCGCAGCCTCGCGGCCAGCCCGCCGCCCAGCCGCGCCGACACCATCGCCCCGCTGTGCGACTGGACGGCGGGCCGGGGGCGGTCCGTGGGCAGGTCCAGGTCCGCCACCCCCCCGGAGGCGCCGAGCTCGCCGCGCCAGAATTCCCAGAGCCGCTCCCCCGTCTCCCCCGCCAGAGCCTCCCGCTCGCGGCGCACGTGGGTGATGAAATCGACCTTCTCCGGCTCCAGCCGGGGGACCTCGCCGGGATCGCGCAGGAGCCCGGAATAGAGCACCCCGAGGTCGCGCGCCAGGAGGGACAGCGACCAGAGATCGCAGACCAGGTGGTGCACGGTGAGCAGGAGCACGGAGCTGCCGTCCGGCCGCTCGAACAGCCCCAGGCGCAGGAGCGGCCCGTTCTCGAGATCGAACGGGCGCTCGGACTCGGCGAGCAGTTGCTGGCGCAACTCGCCGGGATCGCAGGCGGCGGCATGGAACGAGAACGCGGCACTCCCGCTCGCATGCACCCGCTGCAGCGACTCGGCGACGGCGAACGTCGTGCGCAGCGCCGCATGGTGATCCACCAGCGCCTGGAAGGCGCGCTCGAGCGCCGCGATGTCCGTTCCCGGAGCCAGCGCCAGCGCTACCGTGATGTGATAGGCCGAGCTCTCCGGCGAGAGCGCCTGCAGGTACAGCAATCCCTGCTGTCCAAAGGAAAGGGGTGCTATTTCGATAAACCTAAAATCAGCAAGATCAGTCCCGGTGACAGAGCTTGTGCGCGCAATCTTTTTTTCATCCATAGAAGTTACGTTCAACCAGCAAGGCTGAAATTTTCTCCAGCATGGAAAAGACCTTGCTTCAACTCACTAGACCACGCTGCACTACTCTGGAAATCCGTTTCCGTCATCGAAGACCTCGGGTGAAAGTCTCTCTCTGTTAGTGAGCGCATCCTGCAAAAGTGGGACGACTCATCGCAAGATTACGAGGTGTCCCGCTTTGTGTCCCGCTTTCAGGCAGAGGGACACCTACCAACTATGCTCTCAGACCGCCAAGCTCTCAGATATTTAATATTAAAGAGTAATCATGGAACCTGAACGCCAGATCCATGCCGCGAAGCGTACAGGCAGCCGAAGAAGGCGGCGATGAAGTCGAGCCCCGGGGGCGCCCTGCCAAAATGACCCCGAGGATAACAATAAAACCTGTAAAAAAATGTAAAAAAACAGTGGCGCCTGTAAACTCCGCATTAATCTTCAATTTCGCGCTCGCGGCGTGGCTCGTCTTCCAGGAGGCTCTGTCTCAGGAGCGCGGGGTCCGGGAGATCTTCGGACGCGTCGGAGAGTACTACCGCCGGCACTGGTTCCTGCCCGCGCGGTTCGAGCCGGGCACGCCTTGAGATTCGCAGGGAAACCCGCCCGTAGGGGGCGCTGCTTCTAGCCCGGCGATTCATCGCCGGGCGGGGGGAAGCTGACTTTCGAGACACCTCAGGTCCCTACGCCGGGAGACGTAAATCACCGCAAGGCTCCGCCGTCTGCCGCAAGGTCCGCCTGTCCACCGCGAGGGCTCCCGGCTTCGCGCCGTCCATCCTCGCCTTGCGGCAGAGCTTGGCAAGCACCGCAAAGCCTGGCCGATCGCCGCAAGGCTTGGCGATCCACGGCGAGATGAAAGAGCTTTGCGGTGAAGAAGGAGATACACCGCAAGCTCCACAGGGACACCGCAAGGCAATCTCGGACACCGCAAAGGCACGGGGAGCGCCGCAAACTCTCCTCGTTCACCGCAAAGCAGAAAGACCCACCGCAAGGCAGCGCCATCCACCGCAAAGACCGCTTATTCACCGCGAAGGCTCGATCCCTGCCGCAAAAGATCCGGCTCTGCCTCGTGTCAAGGTGCCACGCCGCAAGGTCTGCCGATCCACCGCAAGGTCGCCATCCCTGCCGCAGGGCCTGGCGGAACGCGGCGAGGCTTCGTTCTCCACCGCAAGGCGGGCTCCTTCACCGCGATCTTTGGGGAATCGGGGGCTTCTCCACGTGGTACGATCCGCGGCCACGCCCAGCAGGGAGAGCATCACCGGGAGCAGCAGGCCGTGCACGCCGCGCGGGCGCGCGAAACGACGTGGGCGAACGCCGCGTCCTCCGCCACCTCGACGGCGAGGAGTGCCGCCCGGCTCTCCCCGACCGGCGGCCGGCGGGTCCACAGGATGACGCTGTCGGGATGGGGATCGGCCGAGGCCACGCCCTGCGGGAAAAGGTCCCGCCGCTCGACCGCGCCGCGCTTGCCATCCCCCGCCCGTCCCTTACCAAGACCATAGAAGGCCACGCCAGCGCTGCCCCGAACGCCGCCGCACTCTTGATCGCCTAGTGGCGCGCGCTCGGGGTGAGCTGGACCGACACCGCGGCGCAAGTTGTCTTCATAGCCGTTGCAGGCGCCGATCGCTTTGCTAAACTCGCGCCCGGCAGTGCGTCTCATGGAGGTCTCTATGTCGATCACCCAGGATGTTGCGTATTCCTTGCGGCTCATGCGCAAGGCCCCGCTCTTCACCGCAGCCGTGGTGCTGACCATTGGCCTGGCCATCGCCGCCACCGCCACCATCTTCAGCGTGGTGAATGCCCAGATGTTGCGGCCGCTGCCCTTCAAAGATCCGGACCGGCTGCTGTTGGTCTTCGAGAGGAACGACAAGCTGAACGCGCCGTTGTACAACGTCTCGGTACTGAACTTTCTCGACTGGCGGGCACAGACGCAAAGCTTCGACCTCGCCGCGGTCAATCCCAACAACAACTACATCCTCACCGGAACGGGTGAGCCCGAGCAGCTTACCGGCAACCGCATCAGCCCGGAGCTGCCGCGCGTTCTCGGGGTCCATCTGATCGCGGGAAGGCCGTTCACCCCCGAGGAAGAGAAACCCGGCGCGGCACCGGTCGCCATCATCGGAGAGGCGTTCCGGCAAAGCCACTTCGGCAAGGACGCCAACGTCCTGGGCCGCACCATCAACCTCGACGGCACCCCCACCACCATCGTCGGCGTCGCCCCTGACACTTGGAACCTCCTGTCGCCCGGAGATATCTACACCCCGTTGATCATCGACCCCGCCAAGGAGATGCGCCTGAGCCACGCCATATTTGTAGTCGGAAGGCTCAAGTCTGGCGTTTCCGTCCAGCAGGCACGGGCGGAGATGAACACCATCTCCGACAGAATGAAGCAGCAATATCCGGAGCTGCGCGATTGGGGTGTGAATCCGATCAGCCTGTTGGATGGGCTCATCAGCCCGGAGCTCAAGACCAAATTGCTGGTGCTGCTGGCCGCCGTCAGCTTCGTGCTGCTCATCGCCTGCGCCAACATCGCCAATCTTCTGCTGGCGAGGACCGCGACCCGGCAACACGAGATGGCGGTGCGCACGGCGTTAGGCGCCAGCAAGGGCCGGCTGATGCGCCAACTCCTGATAGAAAGCGTGACGCTCTCCTGCAGCGGAGGTCTTGTCGGACTGCTGGTGACCTGGTGGTCGGTACGCGCCATGAGCCACTGGCTCCCGCCGAACACGCTGCCCATCCCCACGGTCGAAGTGGATTCCCATGTTCTGTTGTTCGCGCTGGGGACCACGGTGCTGACCGGGCTCATCTTCGGCATCGTGCCTGCCCTGCGTACGGCGAAGGTGAAGGTAGATGAAGTGCTCAAGACCGGTGGACGCGGCGGCTCCGGCGGCATTCGCACGCGCATGCGCAACACCCTGGTGGCGATCGAGCTGGCTCTTGCGACGATGCTGCTGATCGGAGCGGGCCTGTTCATCCAGACCCTGGTCAATCTGCAGAGTGTGAAGCTCGGCTTCGAACCGCACGGCCTCATCACTTTTCAAGTGTCGCTTCCTCCGGGCAAGTATCCCCCCAAGACGAAGGCGCCCTTGTTCCTCCACGAGATGATCGAATCCTTGGCAGCGCTGCCGGGCGTGCGCGGTGCGTCGGTCTCGAGCGGCATCCCGTTTGGCGCGGGCGCGTTTTACAGCCACCCGATGATGGCGACCGAAAACTCCATCCTTCCGCCCGACGCCAAAATCCCCGTCGATTGGCGCATCGTGAGCCCATCATCGTGAGCCAGGCCACCGCCCGCACCTTCTGGGGAGACCAAAATCCCCTCGGCCGCACCCTTCGCCGCTCGGCCGATCCCGACGTTCCCTTCACTGTGGTCGGCGTGGTCGGTGACGTGCGCAGCACCCAACTGAGTCAGGAGTCACCTGCCTTCTACTACTCCATCACCACGCGGACCATGCGGTTGATGGACGTCGTGGCGCGGACAGACGCGTCTCCGGAATCACTGGTGCCCGCCATCCGCAAGAAGATCAAGGCGCTCGACCCTGACCTGCCGATGGCCAACGTGAGCACCATGGAGCAATGGCTCACGACCGGCGCCGCGCAGCCGCGGCTGACCACCATCCTGCTCAGCACCTTTGCCGGGGTCGCGCTGCTCATTGCCGCGATCGGGATCTATGCTGTGCTCACCTACTCCGTCAGCCAGCGTACGCGCGAGATCGGCATCCGCATGGCCCTGGGCGCAACGCCGCGCCGCGCCCTGGAATTGATCGTCTCGGAGGGCATGCGCGTCGTGCTGCTGGGCCTGGTGATCGGATTGGCCGGCGGATTCGCCTTGGGTCGTACGGTGCAGAGCCTTGTGTATGGCGTTGGAGTGCGCGATCCGAAGATCTACTTCCTGGTAGCAGCGGTCCTGACGGCGGTAGCGCTCGCGGCTTGCTTCATCCCCGCCCGGCGGGCTGCTGTTGTCGATCCCATTCCGGGGCGAGAGGAGTCGACTGAGCCCTTCGAGCTCAGGCTTCCGCTTCCGCGGCCGACTTCCCGCCGCGGTGCCAGCGCAGGCAGCCGCGAACCCAGCACGCGATGACCGATCTGCGGCCGGAGAAATAGCTGTCGCACTGGTGCGCGGCAGCATACTCGGGCACCTGCATGAAAATCTTGTGCGCCGCGCGCAGGCGGTGGAAGGGCACCGTCGGGGCGAGATGGTGCGTGAGGTGGTAGTTGTTCTCGTGCGGATGCAGGAAGAAGCTGAGCACCGGCTTATGCGGACTGTTGCGAGTGAACCCCAGGACGGAGCCGGGTTGCAGCCCGACGTGGTCCGAGATCTCGCGAAATACGGTGATACCGTGGAACACGGTCATCCGAGCCACGATCCAGAGCACAGCGAAGACCAGAGCGCCGGCAGGACCGGCCGCGAGCGCCAGAGCACCGAGCAGCAGCGCCCACCACACGGCTGCCGCCACGCGCTCACGCGCAGAGAGCGAGCCCCAGTTGCCGCACAGATTGGAGAGGAACATCCCGCGATCGAAGAAATGCCGTGCGAATAGGCTCCAGGCCGTCCCCTGGAGGTCTTCCTCGGCGTGGATGAAGTCCGGATCGCTCTCGGCGACCCCCAGATGGGCGTGGTGCTTGAGATGCTTCGCCCGATAGCACCGCACCGGCGAGAGGGTGGGAATGCCGACCGCGAGATCCGCCAGATGGTCATTGAGACCACGCGAGCCGCAGAGCATCTTGTGCCCCGCCTCGTGGAGCAGGTTGCCGAGCGCCCGCTGGCGTGCCCCCATGAGCAGCACAGCGAGCGGTACGGTGAGCAGGGCGAGATGCAGCGGAGCCCAGAGGACGAGAGCCCACGCGGCGAGGATGCAGGCCCAGTCGAACCCGAGAGCGACCAGAGATTTGAAGGCGCTGGGCCGCTGGAGCGCGCGCAGAGGATCGAGGAGGCCCCGCCGGCGAAGCTCGGCATAGATCCCCCTGACATCGTGCAGAGGCTGGAGGCGGGCGCCCGGGGTGTCGAGAGTCGTCACGGGTCTCCTTTCCTGCCATGCCCTCGCCCCATCATCGCGATCCATGGCATCTGGTCTCGCCGGAGCGGCTTATTGTAGACCATCATCAGCTCCGCCCGACGCTCGGCGCATCGCAGCAAGCCTCGCAAGCGAGAAAGAAGAGCGACTTCCGGATCGATCTCTGCGCGCTCCACTCTCGATGGTCCCAGCTCTCGCCGCCGACGTTGTCTCCCGCATAGAGAAGCTGGGCCACGAGGACGTTGCGG
This sequence comes from Acidobacteriota bacterium, assembly GCA_003223675.1. GTDB lineage: Bacteria > Acidobacteriota > Thermoanaerobaculia > Multivoradales > UBA5704 > DATARR01. The sequence goes on along the minus strand of QHVW01000067.1, from coordinate 64 downwards.
AAGGCGCCGACGGCGAAGAGCGCGGCGGTCTCCATCTCCACGACGATCGCGCCCTCGGCCCGCC
>QHVW01000066.1 GCA_003223675.1 Acidobacteriota bacterium | reverse complement strand
TTGGCCAGCATCTCGAAGTGCGGGAAGTGATGTTGCACGTCCCAGATCAGGTTCGGCAGATAGATCAGCACCGCCAGCAGGCCGCCCAGCCAGAGCCAGGGCGAGCGGAAGGCCCGGCGCGCCGGGGTGAGGATCAGGCCCGCCACGACCGCCACGCCGAAGAAGGCCATGGTGTGCTTGTTCATCATCCCGAGGCCGCAGAGGGCGCCGAAGAGGAGCCACCCCTTCTCCCAGCCGTCGCGCTCGATGCGGATCACCACCCAGGCGGCGGCGGTCCAGAAAATCTGATCGAGGGCGTTCATCGTGTGGATGCTGTGCATCAGCATCCACAGCGGCGCCACGATCACGCCCAGCGCCGCGATCCCCTGCGCGAACCGCCGGCCGCCGAGGTCGCGGGCCATCAGGCCGGTCATCAGCACCAGGGCGGCGCCGGAGAGCGCGGGGAGCAGCCGCACGGCGAGCAGCGAGTCGCCGAGCGTGATCCGGATCAGCGCCGTGACCGCGGGAAACAGCGGCGGCATGTCCACGAACCCCCAGGACAGGTGCTCGCTGCAGGCGAGGAAATAGAGCTCGTCGACGAAAAAGCCGTAGCCGAAGAGCCCGGTGGTGGCGAGGTGGAGCGCCAGCTTGACGGCGGCGAGGAAGAGGACGACGCCCTTGACGGCGGCGAGGAAGAGGACGACGCCGACTCCGGCGGCGAGAGCGCGGCGCTGAACGGCGGCCCCGGCCAGCGGCTCGGGGTGAAGAGGAAGTGCGGTGTCCATGATCGGGTCTCCGTAGGTTTCGTCCTGCGCCTACAGAATCCCTCGCCGCCGCGGGGGCTGCAACCGGTCTGGGATGAGCGGGATTTTGGCGGGGTGAGCGGGACGGCCGCGGGATGAGCGGCCGCCCCGCCGGACGCCAGGTTTCATGGCTTCGGCGGTGGAGGCGGCAAGGACCACGCCGCGCCGCACTTGCCGGCGGTTTCTATCCGGGTGGCCCGGCCCAGCGGGCCGAGATTCGAGATCGGCGTTGTGCCGGCCGGCTTCCAGTCGCTGAGGTAGCGGCAGGTGCATTCGTACCCCTGGGCGATCAGCGCGCACTTCTGCTGGTCGGTGAGCTCGAAGTCGGTCGTTGGAATTCCGAGGTCGTTGATGAGCACCGTCCGCTCGAGGTCGGCCGGGTTGGTCTGCAGGTCGACAACCTGCGTGTCGAGCAGCGTTGCGAAAAGCTGCCTGCCATAGCGCGGGAGGTCGTCGACGTCGACCCGCGGCGGCGGTCCGCTGGAAAGGGAGAGCCCGAGCGTGTCAGGGTTGATGCCGGTCTTGTCGAAAGTGTCGATCGGGTAGTTGAGCAGCACGCCGCCGTCGACGAAGACGTCCTTGTCGAAATCGACCGAAGCGAAGAAGAGGGGGATGGACATCGACATGCGCACCGCCCGCGCCACCTCCACGCGGGGCGTCTTCTGGGCCGAGAATTCCATGGGCTGGCCGGTCGAGAGGTCGGTCGCGAAGATGTGCAGGTCGCGGAATCCTTGCGCCGGCAGATCGCCGAAGGTCGTGATCGATTGGTGGGTCTTGGCTTCGATCAGACAGCGCATCAGGTGCAGGAAGTAGTCCCCCTTGTACCAGCCGAAGCGCCGGAAGAGGCGGAAGATGCCGGTCGCGCCGCCGTCCTCGAAACGTTGGAATTGGACGTCGTTCAGGATCAGGTTCTGAATGTCCTCCGGCGTATAACGCAGCGCGATGAGCGTGGCGGTGATCGCTCCGGCCGAGGTGCCGGCGACGCGCTCGATTTGAGGGAGGATCTTTTTCTCCTGGAGCTGCTCGAAGGCGCCCGCATAGGCGATCCCCTTGACCCCGCCTCCCTGGAGGACCAGATTGTGGAAGGGAAACTCCGCCTGGTACGGCGGGTACAGGCAGGAAGGTGGCGCGGCGCAACGCACGGGATGCTTGGGGGGGCGCAAAAGGTCCGGGCAGGAGCCCGTCGTGGAGGCGCACGCGGTGGTAGCCAGGGCGGCGAGGAGCAGCAAGGGGACGTGACGTCGCATGCAGGACCTCCAGGGGTGCGTTCTCGGTGTCGAAACGGCAGGAAGGCCACCACTATATCACGCGAGGGACCCAGCTCGTAAGGAGGTGAGCGGGATTTCCGGAGCGACCGCGGTCTGCTCGGCGAGACCATGCCGTAAGGACGGCCGAAGCGAGCGGGAGAAAGCCCGTCCCCCGTGGGGGGACGGGCGGGGGAGATCTAGGCGGGGTGGCAGCCGACCGCGCAGGCGGCGTCCGCGTAGCACTGGTTGGTGTAGGTCACGCCGTTGCTGCACGTCACCGGCGCGAAGATCTGGAAGCAGATCGGGTTCGGGTTCGGCACGCACTTGTCGGCGTGAGCGGCGGTGGCTACGGCTCCGGTGAGAACCAGCCCCAGGAATAGCTTGCGAATCATGTTGTGCTCCTTTCCTGATGGGCTCCCCCGTGGGGAAGCGTTGAACGCGGAGCACTGTACAGGCCCGACCGCCCGAGGTCAAGTCAATTACAGATATGCAGGAAATTAAATCCCTTGCGGGATACCGGCGGGAACAGCCGGTCCGTGGGAGCTCCACGGACCGGCCGGGAGGTGCTCTTAGCAGGTGGTATCCCTGCAGCTATACGTGGCGTAGCCCTGGACCTGGTAGGTGCCGGGCGCGATCAGCGTGCAGGCCGTGGTGGTGTGGACCACCAGTTGGCAGTAGTTGAGGTCACCCCAGAAGTTCTGGCACTGCCCCCTGGCGATGGTCTGGAGCTGCGAGGTCAGGCTGCTCTGTGCGGTCGTGCAGTCGGAGCCCGACCCGGAGATCGTGGTCGTGGTCTCGTGGATCGAGGTGTCGCAGAAGGGGCCGCAGGTGACCGCCTTGGGGCGGATCCCGGACATCTGCCCCTGCGAAGAGGCGGCGAAGACCGCCGCCAGCGCCGGATCCGGCGCCGGGGCCACCGTCTGGGCATGAGCCCCCAGAGCGGACGCGAGAAGCACTACGGCGAAGACAACGACCACACCCATGCTCTTCTTCATTTCGTCTCCCTTTCGTGAGTACTGCGGTTAAGCAGGGGGGCGATGATATCGAAGTTGGTCTATATGTCAAGCCTCTTAGGGTGGGGATAGCGAAGAAGCTGGAGAAAGGGCCGCCCGGGGTCTTCCCCGAGCGGTTTGCCGGTCGTTCAATCCTGGCACAGGTTGACCACGAAGCATTCGTTCTTCTGATAGTGGTGGGTGACGCTGTAGCAGATCGGTCCGACGTGGATCTGATAGGTCCCTCCCTTGGCGCCGCGCGTCCAGAAGGCGAATTCCCGCGACACGCAGGCGGGCCGGCCGTCCTTGCAGGGTCCGATGCTGCCGAAGCAGATGGGGCCGATGGGGATCGCCTGCACCGACGGCGTGCCGTCCGGCAGGGTCGCGACGGGATGGCCCGCGGCGTCCGTCACAATAATCGCGCCGACCACGACGTCGTCGAAGCTGACGTTGGAGTAGCAGTTGCACAGCGTGATGCAGAAGATCTCGACGTCGTCCGTTTCCATGCAGTCGCAGTCGCTGTCGCCCCACGAGATCGAGACGCAGGGCCCGACGTCGGGATACTTCACCTCCTGGCAGCCCTTGCCGCCTTCCGCGCCGTGCTGGCAACTGCAGTCGTGGTCCTCCAGGCCGTTGCAGGGCCTGAGGTGATTGTGTTTCAACCCGCACTGGCCGGCGAGATATTCGAGGCGCGGCCCCGGAACGACAGGGGTTTTGGAAGCATGCCTCCAATTTTACAGCTTTTTACAGGATCTGGTCGCTGCGATTAGACGATTGCGATCATATCCCCGGATGTCCATAAGGATCGACCCGGTTTTCCTGGATACGCTGCACGTACTCTGTGTCGGAGATCTTGTTGTCCCACACCCCGAAGGCGCGGGCTCCGAAGTAGCCGGCGAAGAAGAGGACGAGCACCGCCGCGGCGTAGGCCTGGAGGCTCAAAGGACGCTTGGCGGTCTTCATCCTCAGGGCGTCCTTGATCGGGCAGACCGCCACGCAGTCCATGCAGCCGATGCACTCGGGGCTGAGGACCTTGATCTTCTTCGAGACCGGCAGCCGCGCCATGCACACCCGGTCGCAGAGGCCGCAGTCGATGCAGGTCTGGGGGTTGCGCTCGATGCGGGTGGGGGAGAGCCAGGAGGTCAGCCCCAGCAGCGCGCCGTAGGGGCAGAGATAGCGGCACCAGAATCCTTTGTAGAGGATCGACAGCGCGGCGATTATGAACAGCACCCAGGCGCCCACGGCGGTCATCTCGGTAAAGAAGAGCGCCATCTTGAGGTCGGCCAGCCGGTTGTAGGGCGATTCGAGGAAGTCGTGCAGGGCGGCCGCGCTCATGCCGAAGATCGCCCAGAGGAAGAAGGCCATCAGCAGGTATTTGAGACCGCGCAGGGGGACGTCGAGCCACTTCCAGATCCGGAAGTTGCGTCCGAGCATCCGCCGCCCCAGCCGGGCGAGCGACTCCGAGACGAAGCCGACCGGGCAGATCCACGAGCAGAACGAGCGGCGGAACAGGATCGCCGTCGCCAGCCCGATCAGCACCAGCACCGCTGCCGCCGGATGGATGGCGTTGAGCGTCCCCGTGCGCGCCCAGTCGACCAGCCCCATCAGGCCGCTGATGGGGAGGAACCCCTCGACCCCGGGAGGCCGGTGGGGCAGGGGCGTCCGCCCCGCCTGCGCGGCGCTCACGAAGCGCGCGAATTGAACCCCTAACAGGACGCAGACGAAGGCGAATCCCCCCTGCGCCACG
>QHVW01001045.1 GCA_003223675.1 Acidobacteriota bacterium | reverse complement strand
ATCGCTTGCGTTTTACCGGGACCGGCTTGGATTTGAGATCACCTTCCAGGGGCCCGCTGACGACGTCTTCTTCGGCATCGTTCGCAGAGGCCGTGCGAGTATCATGCTCAAGGATGTTGGCGTAGATCCACTGCCGAACTGCAAGCGAGAGCCTGGAGCCCGCTGGGACGCATACCTTGACGTCCCGGATCCTGATGCCCTGGCGGCCGAATTTGCTGCGCGCAATGTCGAGTTTTCCGAGCCGCTGAAGGACACTGACGACGGTTTGCGCGGTTTCGAGCTCAAGGACGCCGACGGCTATGTCTTGTTCTTCGGTCGTCCTCGGTGATGAGCCCCCGGACCGGGCTCGCTGAAAAGGAGTGACGATGATGAGACTTCACGCTCGCCGTGTCCCGCCGGCGCTCGCGGCCGGAGTCATCCTCTGGCTGGCAGGGCACCTCGTGCTCGCCGCCGACGGGCCCACGATCTCGGTCGGCGCCGCGCCTTCCCTCAAGACCGGCTCGCCCGCGGTCGTGCTCATCGAGGTGTCCGACTTCCAGTGTCCCTATTGCGGCCAGAGCGCCCGCGAGGTCCTGCCGCAGCTCGAGGAGAAGCTGGTACGCCCCGGCAAGGTCGAGGTCATCTTCCTCAACCTCCCCCTGCCGACGCACCCCAACGCCTTCCAGGCCGCGGAGGCGGCGATGTGCGCCGGTTACCAGAAGAAGTTCTGGGAGATGCACCACCTCCTGTTCGCCAACCAGCAGGCGCTCGCTCCGGCCCAACTGCCGGGCTACGCGGAGAAGCTCGGCCTGGACGTCGCCGTTTTCCAGAAATGCCTCTCCGACGGCCAGCCGGCCGGGGAGATCCGCCGGGAGATGCGGCTCGCCGATGAGCTGGGCATCACGGCCACGCCGATCTACCTGCTCGGGCGACGGGTGCCGGGGAGCGATAAGATCCAGGTCGTGGAGACCATCCGCGGCGTGCGACCCTATGAGGAGCTGGAGAAGAGGCTCAACCACCTCCTGGACGTCAAGTAGACGACCGCCACTTTGTCAGATTACGAGCGCCCGCCCGAAAAGCCGGGTGAACCCGGCTCCTGGAGGAGCGGCTCTGACTTCGGAGCCGGCTTCAGCCGGCTTTTCGTTTCCCACGTAGCCCGGGCATTCATGCCCGGGCGGGGCGGGCCGGGCAATCTGACAAAGTAGAGCTAATTCGAGACCGTTTCTGGTCCGAATTAAGGATGCTCTTCACCTTCTCATAGGGCAGCACCTCCCTCCCGAAACCTACCGCTGCGCAGACCGTAGGACTCTCTAACGGCTGCGCCATCCCAGGGAGCTCCACATGACCGACGACCCCAAGAAGAAGATCCTGACCTACCTCCTCCTGGCCTTCGCCCTGAGCTCGATTTTCTATTACCTCATCCTCGCCCCGAACCACGGCAAGCTGAGCAGTCTCCTGGTGATGGGCCTGATGTGGTGCCCGGGTGTCGCGGCGCTCGCCACGCGGCTGATCTACCAGGGGAATCTGCGGGGCATCGGCTGGGGATGGGGAAAGACGCGGTACCAGGTGACGAGCTACCTTCTGCCTCTCGCCGGCGGCCTCGTGGTCTACGGCATCGCCTGGTTGACAGGTCTCGGCGGCTTCAAGGGGGCGTTGTCGCACCGCCCGCTGCCGGTCTCCCTGTTCCTGCTGGCGACGCTGGGATTCCTCATCAACGTCGTCTACGCCCTGGGAGAGGAGCTCGGATGGCGGGGGCTCCTCGTTCCCGAGCTCGCCAAGGTGACGAGCTTCGGGGGGACGGTGGCGGTCAGCGCCGCCGTCTGGGCGCTCTATCATTATCCGCTGATCCTCTTCGGCGATTACCACAGCGCGGCCCCGCGCTGGTGGTCGCTCCTCTTCTTCACCCTCGACGTCGGCGCCGTTTCGGTGATCTTCGCCTGGCTGCGTCTGCGTTCCGGCAGCGTGTGGACCGGCGTGATCCTCCACGCCAGCCACAACCTCTTCCTCCAGGAGGTCTTCGACCCGCTGACCGTGAGCCGCGGCAGGACCGAGTACTGGACCACCGAATTCGGCCTCGGGATCACGCTGTTCTACGGGGTGGTGGCGTATCTGTGCTGGCGGCGGCACGGGGAGGTCTTTGAGCACAACGAGCCACCCCGGGGAGTGGCTCGCGTGCCGGCGAACGAGCGCTGATCAATGGCGCGAGGCGCTGCCGGGCGACGTCGGGCAGTTGGTCAGCGGTTTCTTTGAATCGCCGGGGCAAAACTCTATTTGGTATGAGGCGCTCAGATTCCCACCACCCGTGCCCGTGCCCGAGGTCTGGCAGACGTAGGAGTTGGTGGCATCGTCGTAGGTGAAGCCGTAGGCCCCTTGGCTGCACTGGCTGGCAAACCACTGCGGCCAATTGATATAGGGAGGCACACCCGGATAGTTGGGATTCACACTCTGGAGCAGGTGGTAGTTGGCTGGGCAGGTGGTGGTGGTGAAGCAGGTCGTGCCCTGGGTTCCGGAGGGGCAAGTGCTCCCAGACGGCGGGCCGGGGCACGCGGTCGCTCATGCAAAGGCTGGTAAATGGCTGAGCCGTGGCGCCGCCCCCGCTGGTGGCGGCGCACAAGCCGGTCGAGCCGACCAGTTGGGTGCCGGCAGGGCAGTTGGTGGCCGAGCCACCGAGCGCCGAGCCGAAGATCTGGTTGCTGGCGGCACAGCCGGTGATGAAGCTCGCCGCCCACGTCGACTGTGGCATGCTCGTGTAACAGGAGCCCGCGGTGCCGCAGCTCTCGTAAGAATAGGGGGGCGGGGGCTGCACCGGTTGATTGGCCGGGCAGGGGGCGACGGCAACCGGGACGTTGAAGCCATCCACATTGCTGACGTCGTAGTTGTCGGTTGTTTGGAGAGTGAATTCCGCGAGCGTGACGCCAGGGATGCCGGAGATTGCGTATTTGGCGGTCTGGCAGGCCCGGTAGCCGCCGCAGTCGCCGGTGACGCAGGCCGCCTGGCCCGCCAGGCTGAAGTTGGTATTCCAGTCCCCCTTGCAGCCGGTGCGGGCCCAGATCCGCCCCGAGATCCAGGTGGTGGCGGGGATGACCACCGTGCCGGTTTCCCCATGTGCGAGACGCCAAGCGTGGGTCGCGCCGCCAGGGCCCTTCCACTTCGGGTAGACGCCGGATGCGTTGGCGCTCGGCGTGGCCATTGCCCCTACCCAGATGTCATGAGAGCAACTGTTCTTCACATAGAAGGTGCGGGACGAGCTCTGAGCGCCAGCAGAAGCGGTGAGGCTCAGTGCAAGCATAAGGGGGAACGAACAAAGACGGAGGACATGGTATCGGCTCATGGGAGCTTCTCCTTTCTCTTGAGCAACTCCGTTCGGCGAACGTTGATCGGACGGACAGGACCGGGCAATCGCAAGGAGGATGCCAACCAGGCTTTCGCCTTCCACCCGGGAATTCAGCCGGCTCGGCGAGGCTCAGCGACCGTCGGACGGTACCGTCGACCGTCGGACGGTACCGTCGGGGTCGGTATTTTTGTATTTCAATGGAGGACGCTGAAATGGAATCGTCCCTTCAGGCATACTGTGTACGAGGAGCCCTCGATGCCTGAAGAGACGATGAGCCCGAGCGCAAGCCCCCCAGGAGCCGCGCTCCGCCTGGAGCCCAACCGGGATCGCGATCGTTTCGCTCCTGCTCTCTCCCATCCCAGGCGGCGTTCTCCACGCGCTCAACTACAGGCGGCTGGGAGCTCCAGCGCGCGGGCGTCTCGATCCCAGGGCAATGCCCTGGCTCCGTAAAATATCCGACCCGCTCATCCGTCTACAGTAGTGGATGACCCTATTCAGGAGGGGATGCCGTCCCCTGACGCCTCTCCAGGCCCGAAGGAGGGAAACGTGGGCTCGATCAAGAAGGACGCGAGATTCGCGGGATTGATGTACCTGTTGCTCATGACGGCCCCCTTGCGGCTCGTCTACATTCCCAGCGCTGTGCTGGTGCGAGGAAACGCGGCCGCGACGGCCCACAACATCGCCACGCACGAGACGCTCTTCCGTCTCGGCATCGTCAGCGACCTCTTCACCGGGACCGCCGCGATCCTCCTCGTGCTGGCTCTCTACAGGCTTTTCAAAGGAGTGGACCAGGGCAAGGCCGTGCTGATGGTGATCCTGGGAAGCCTGGTGAGCACCCCCATCTACTTCCTCAACACGCTCAACGACGTGGCCGCCCTGCTGCTCGCGAAGGGCTCCGATTTCCTGGCTGCGTTCTCACGACCTCAGCAGGAATCCATGGTCATGCTGTTCCTCCAGCTT
>QHVW01000065.1 GCA_003223675.1 Acidobacteriota bacterium | reverse complement strand
GATAGGTGATCGTGATATCGTATAGACCCTTGGGTAAATCAGGGACGTAGTATGAGCCGTCGTCCACGGTCACCGCTCTCACGCGGCGGGACTGAGAAATGAAGTCAACTAAGGCCTGCGAAACCGGCGCTCCATTCTTCTGGAAGCTAACCCTACCGCTCAGGGGCACAGCCCCGAAAGCGGCCGTCGCCAGCATTAACGACAGCGCCGATAAAACAATGCTTCTTTTCATATCGTCCTCCTGTAACGCGGGTCACTGAGGCCGCACTGTCAACTGCTGACTTCTACGCTTGCCTGTAGAGATGTCCGTAATCCTCAGCTCATAGACACCTGCCGGAATAGGCTTCCAATACGCAAAGCGGTTGTCCCCCTCAGGCATCAGGGTAAAGATCGAATCCCTGGGGATCAACTCGATGCTCAGGCTTTGGTTGCTGAAATCGACCCCCGGAAAGCTTTGGACTTCAATCGACGGATTCCCCATAGGACCGTCCTTGAGCTGCTCCCGGACAGTGACCAGCAACAGCCCCTTGGCGTCGCTATAGACCCTGGTCGGATTCACGAAGAAAAAAACAATGAGTGTGAACCCCCAAATCGCGCCAGCTCCCGTTAGCTTCACCGCCATGCGGCTTACACCTGGAGTTGGTCCCGTCAACTGCGACGCCCCCTTGTTCCAAAAAAGGGCAGCTGCCGCGAAGGCGACAATCGAAGCGAATACCCACCAGCCTAAGCAGAACAGGAGGAGGTGGTCAAGATTCGATTCGGACATTTGTCTCTCCTTGATTACGAATTCAGTCCACCCGAAGGAGCGCCGAGTGCTTCATCCTTCAGGTTTATTTAGAAGAGTAGACGGACCAATGGCGCAATTTCCCCGGGCGTCCGGCTGGATCTCACCCGCCCCACCCGGGAGCACGTGGCGCGCCAGGACTACGACCCGGTCTACGGAACCCGGCCGCTGAAGCTGTTCCTCCAGCATGAGCTCTAGCGCGGGGACCGCCCGCGCCTGGTGGCCGGCGAGGTCACCGACGGCTCGGTGGTGCGGGTGGACGTGCGGGAGAACCACCTGGCACTGGCCGTGGAGATCGAGAACCCAAAGGAGGCGGAGATGCCCGTCGGGCGTGGTCCCTTACCCTCCCTTCTCCTGGAATGGAAAGCCCGGTGGCGAGGCCGGGCTTTTTCTTTGGAAACAAAGCGCTTCCCTACGAAGCACGATATGCTCCCGGCATGCGCCGCTTCAACACCACGGGACCCTGCGACCCGGCTCTCCACTACATGGTGCCTCCCCTGGAGCGCCTGCCCGAGGCCCGCACGGCCGTGGAGCGCGGCGACTATTTCGTGGTCCATGCGCCGCGCCAGACGGGAAAGACCACGACCCTGCGCGCGCTGGCGCGAGCGCTGACCGCCGAGGGCACCGTCGCCGCCCTCCACTTCAGTTGCGAGACCGGCGAGCCGGCGGGCGACGACTATGAGAACGCGCAGCAGGCGATTCTCGCGACTCTGCGAGGACAGGCAAGGATCCAACTGCCCCAGGAGCTCCGGCCATCGGAGCCCTGGCCCCCCGCACCACCGCTCAGCCTTCTCTCTACGGCGCTTGCCGAGTGGGCAAGGGCCTGCCCCCGCCGGCTGGCCCTGTTCTTCGACGAGATCGACGCCTTGCGCGGTGAGAGCCTGCGGGCTGTTCTGCGCCAGCTCCGAGACGGCTTTCCAGATCGTCCCCAGGCCTTCCCCTGGTCCGTGGCGCTCTGCGGTCTTCGCGACGTCCGAGACTACCGCGTGGCGAGCGGGTCGGATCCCGGCCGGATGGGGACTTCCAGTCCCTTCAACATCAAGGTCTCCTCCCCACGGCTGCCCGATTTCATTGAGGCGGAGGTGCGCTCCCTCTATGCTCAGCACACGGCAGAGACCGGGCAGCCGTTCACCGAAGAAGCTCTCAGCCGGTCGTTCGAGCTCAGTCAGGGCCAGCCCTGGCTCACCAACGCCCTGGCCCGCGAGATCGTCGAGGTCCTGGGCGTTCCCTTGCGCGAGCCGATCACCCGCGAGCATGTGGAGCAGGCCCGCGAGCAGCTCATCCTGGCGCGCGCCACCCACCTCGATTCGCTCGTCGCCCGCCTGCGGGAGCCGCGGGTCCGCCGGGTCCTGGAGCCCGTCCTCGCCGGCGAGGTGATCGCCTCGGACACGTATGACGACGACGTCAGCTACGTGCACGACCTCGGCCTCATCGCTCCGGACAACCCGGTGCGGATTGCCAATCCGATCTATCGCGAGGTGATCGTGCGGGTGCTGGCCTCGGCGGTGGAAGGCAACGTCCAGGCGGACCCGCGAAGCTTCGTCGATCCGGAGGGCCGCCTCGATCTGCGGCGCATCCTCACGGAATTCGCGGCCTTCTGGCGCGAGCACGGCGAGGTGCTCGCCGCCGGCATGCCCTACCATGAGGTGGCCCCGCAGCTCGTCCTCATGGCCTACCTCCAGCGCGTCGTCAACGGCGGTGGGCAGATCGACCGCGAGTACGGCGTCGGCCGGGGCCGCATCGATCTCTGCATCCGCTGGCCCTACCGGGCTCCGGACGGCAGCCGCGCCGTGCAGCGCGAAGGCATCGAGCTCAAAGTGTGGACGGCGGGCAAGCCGGATCCGCTCGCAAGGGGTCTGGAGCAGCTCGAGGGCTATCTCGAGCAGCTCGGGCTCGATCACGGCGTGCTCGCGGTCTTCGACCGACGGCCCGAGGCCTTGCCCATCGAGGAGCGCACCCGCTTCGAGGATGCCCGGACGCCGGGCCACGGCTACGCGGTGACCGTTCTGCGGGGTTGAATACGTCACCTTACCAATCTCCGAGCGCACCTTCTAGAGTGAACGCACATCGAAAGGAGCCCCCCATGCGCAAGAAGATCCTGTTCCTGACCCTCGCTCTCGCCCTGACCGGCGCCGCGGCCGGCCTGTTCTCACCGAGCTCCGCCGAGGCCGCCTGCCCGCGGGTCTGCTGCCCCTCGGGGTGCTTCATCTGCTGCGGTCTGCCGTGTGACTGCGCGTCGTAAGGTCCTCAACCGGAAAGGAGAAGCTTTCAATGCGTAAGGCTCTGAAGCTCACGCTGGCTCTCGCAGCCCTGGCCGCCGCCGGAACGGGGATGCTCTCGCCCAAGCGAGCCGAGGCCGCCTGTTTCAGGTACTGCTGCCCCGACTTGCCGACCCGCTGCACCACCTGCTGCAGCCCCAAGTGCGACCTCAACTGCCCCTAAGCCCTTCCCTACTCGATAGTTGAATAGCCCGGCTCCGGCCGGGCTTTCTGCTACGATCTCCCTGTGCCGAGCCTCGACGAGGAGATCCTGCGGGCTGTCCATGACCTGACTGGCATCGCCGTCCTGGTCCTCTTCGGCTCCCGGGCTCGTGGCGCCCACCGTCCGGACAGCGATCTCGACGTCGCCGTCCTGCCGGATACCGCCGACTCCCGCGCCCGCCGGTATCTCCAGGCGGACCTCGCGGTGAAGCTCGCGCATCTGGCTCCGGAAGGGCGGGTGGACGTGATCCTCATCGACGAGGCGCCGGTGGATCTCCGGCAGGCGATCATGGAGAGCGGAAGGGTGCTCCTCAACCGTGATCCCGAGGCCTGGAAGGAGCTGCGGGTCCGCACTATGCGGGAGTACGGCGATTCCGAGTACTACCGGCAGCAATACTATGAGGCACAAAAAAGGCGCCTGGAACGGGGGGAGCTGAGTGGTCGATCGGCGAAAGCTATCGAGTCGCTTAAACGCGTTGGAAGGCTATCTGACGAGCTCCGCTCGTTTCGGGGTGTCTCCCGCGAACGGTTCATCCACGAGCCCGCGCTGCACCACCTGGCCGAGAGATACCTTCATCTCGCCTGCGAGTCCGTGCTCGACATCGCCCAGCATGTGATCGCCGACCGGGGATACCCTCAGGCATCCAGCTACCGGAACGCCATCGAGGTGCTCGAAGAAGAAGGGATGATCGACGAGGATCTCTCGGCACGGCTCCAGCGCTGGATGGGGTTCCGCAACATCCTCGTCCATCTCTACCTGGAGATCGACCACAGCCGGGTGTACGATACCATCCAGGCGGATCTCGGCGACCTCGAAGCTTTCGCGGCCGCCATGAGCCGTTTTCTCTGATCCCTCTACCGGATCGCCGCTCCCGCCAAACCGAACAGCTTCCGGATGTTCTCGTCCGTCCAGCGGATGCCGCCGCCGATGAACAGGGAGTGGTGCTCCAGGATGTCGTCGTAGCCGCCCAGGAGGTAGAGGTTGGGGGCGAACTGGTAGCGGCCCTGAAGGCGGAGGTGGGCCCGCTGGTTGTCCGGCCGGCCGAAATCGAACGCCTCGAAGGAGAGCTGGAGACGGCGGTCGAGGATGGGCAGCGGATACTCGATCTGGGCGCCGCCCGTCCCCTCGATGATCCCCGCGTAGAGCCGCAGGTCCTGAGGACCCTTGTAGCCGAGGAGACCGGTCACGCCGTAGGACTGCTCCTCGGTCTGCGTGTTGATGGTCGTGGTCTCCGTCAGGCCGCTGGGGCTGGTCACCGTGATCGTCTGCGTCTTCTCGCGATGCCGGCCGAAGGGGCTGCTGGTCACTCCCACGCGATAGAGATGCTTGTTGTCCTGGGGATCGATGTCCAGTTGGAAGGCGCTCAGCGACCTCTGCTCCTGCCCGTTCGGGAGGCCCTGCCCCTTGGCGAGGTAATAGCCGTGCATATCGCGGCCGATCTGGAACTTGTTGAGCCCGGCCAGGCTCTCGCTCAGGTCCTTCACTCCCCCCTGGATGCTGTCGAGGGTCGAGATGACGTCGTTGTAGGCCTTGTCGTCGTTGATCAGCTTGCCGATCGTCCCCTGGCCGCTGGCGATCTTGCCGGAGATCGCGTTGAGGTTGTCGGCCGAGGTCTGGAGCTTGGCGGTGAGCTCGCGGATGTTCCCCAGGCTGTCCGAGACGTTGCCGCGGTTCTCGCGCACCAGCGCCGAGATCTGGTCGAGGGCCTGTTGCGTCTGGGAGGCC
>QHVW01000064.1 GCA_003223675.1 Acidobacteriota bacterium | reverse complement strand
TGGAGACCTACGTCAAGCGGCTGGAGAAGCTGGAGGAGATCGCGTCGAGCTTCAAGGGGGTGCAGAAGACCTTCGCCATCCAGGCCGGCCGCGAGATCCGCATCATCGTCGACAGCGGCAAGATCGGCGACGAGCAGGCGCTCTGGCTGTCCAAGGACATCGCCCGCAAGGTGGAGCAGGAGCTGACCTACCCCGGCCAGATCAAGGTCACGGTGATCCGCGAGACCCGGTCGGTCGAGTACGCGCGATGAGGGAAGGGGACCGTTGAAGCTCCTCTTCGTCGGCGACGTGATCGGCAAGCCGGGGCGGCGGGCCCTCCAAACCCTGCTCCCCCGGCTGGTCGACCGTCACCAGGCCGACTACGTGGTGGTCAACGTCGAGAACTCGGCCGGCGGCTTCGGCGTCACGCCGGACGTGCTGCGGGAGATCGAGGATCTGCCCATCGACGTCTACACGACCGGCAACCACGTCTGGGACAAGAAGGAGGTCATGGATCTGCTGGAGCGCAATCCCAAGCTCCTGCGCCCGGCCAACTATCCCGACGGTAATCCGGGCAAGGGGCTGCACCTGGGGGAGACGCCGGCGGGCATCCCGGTGGCGGTGATCAACCTCGAGGGGATGGTCTTCATGAGCAACCTCGACTCGCCGTTCCACAAGGCGGACCGGCTGCTCCAGGGGCTCGCGCCCAAATACAAGGTGATCTTCGTCGACTTCCACGCCGAGGCCACGAGCGAGAAGCAGGCCATGGGGTTCCATCTCGACGGCCGGGTGAGCGCCGTGGTCGGCACCCACACCCACGTCCCCACCGCCGACGAGCGGGTGCTCCCCAAGGGTACGGCCTACCAGACCGACGCCGGCATGACCGGTCCCTACGAGTCGATCATCGGCATGCGGGCCGACAAGGTCCTCAAGCGCTTCCTCCTCCAGACCCCCTCCGCCTTCGAGGTCGCCAAGCAGGACGTGCGCCTCGCCGGCGCCGTGATCGACATCGACGAGGCGACCGGCAGGGCGCGGGGCATCGAGCGGCTGCTGGTGCCGTATAGCGAAGCGTGAGGGGGCGAGCGGGGGCGGCGGCCTATCCGCTCGCCGCCTCCCCTCCGGGGTAGATCACCACCCGGCGGTACGGCTCCTCCCCCTTGCTCTCCGAGGTGAGGCCGTAGCGCTCGATGATCTGGTGCTGGAGGCGGCGGAGATGGTTGTTCTGGGGGGAGAGCTCGACGGGGTGCCCCTGGTCCAGGGCCTCGTCGATGCCGTCCTCGACCTCGCGCACCGCCTCCTCGTCGCCGGCCAGGGCCTCGTCGACGCCGAAGATCGAGCGGAGGAAGCTTTCCATCTGGGTAATGGTGTTGCTGCGCACCACGTAGAAGGGGATGCCCCGGGCGTGGGCGTCGCGCAGCCGCCGCGGCTGGCGGCGCTCCTGGGCCTTCAGGGTCACCACCATGTCGGCGTCCTCGAGATCGTCCACGATGTAGGCCGAGACGCGGAACTTCCGCAGCGCCCGCTCCAGCTTCGCCTTGCTCACCGCGTAGGGGAAGATGCGCACCGTCTTCCCGCGCACCACCTTGGGTGGAGGTATGGGCGCGGCCTCGGCCTCCTCCTCGGGCTCCTCGGCGACGAGCCGGGGGGTGGAGGCCCGGCCGGTGCGCCCTCTCTCCCCGCGCTTCGCCCGCTCGGGCAGCTCCGGACGCTCGGCGCGGCGGATCTCGACGCCGCCCCCCTCGGTGCGGGTGCGCAGCTCGGGGCGCGGCGGCACGTCGCGCAGGAAGCGGTCCACCACCTCCGCGACGTCATGATGGACGGCGAGGCGGTCCTTCTCCTGGATCTCGATCAGCACGCCGAAGGTCGGCGGGGCCTTGCGCTCCAGCACCGTCTTCTGGGTGCCGCGGCGGCGGGCCTCCTCGTCCGAGAGGGTGACCGCCTGGATGCCCCCGACGAGGTCCGAGAGGGTGGGGTTCTGCAGCAGGTTCTCCAGCGTGTTGCCGTGGGCGGTGGCGATGAGCTGCACGCCGCGCTCGGCGATCGTGCGCGCCGCCAGGGCCTCGGCCGTGGTGCCGATCTCGTCGATCACGATCACCTGCGGCATGTGGTTCTCCACCGCCTCGATCATCACCGCGTGCTGCTCGTCCGGCGAGGGGACCTGCATGCGCCGGGCGCGGCCGATCCCGGGATGGGGCACGTCGCCGTCCCCCGCGATCTCGTTCGAGGTGTCGACCACCACCACCCGCTTGTCGAGATCGTCGGCGAGCACCCGCGCCGCCTCGCGCAGGATGGTCGTCTTGCCCACGCCGGGGCGGCCGAGCAGGAGGATCGACTCCCCCGACTCGATGACGTCGCGCAGGATGTCCACCGTGCCGAAGACGGCGCGCCCGACGCGGCAGGTGAGGCCGATGACGTCCCCCACCCGGTTGCGGATCGCCGAGATGCGGTGGAGCGTGCGCTCGATGCCCGCCCGGTTGTCCTTGCCGAAGCGGCCGATGCGCTCCACCACGTAGGCGATCTCCTCGCGGGTGACCGCCTCCTGAGAGAGCAGCTCGCCGCCGTCGGGGAAGCGGGCCTCCGGCAGCCGGCCGAGGTCGAGCACCAGCTCCACCAGCTCGCCGCGCCGGGGGTGGGCCTCCACGGTGGCGCGCACCGCGGGCGGCATCACCTCCAGCAGCAGCTTCAGATCGTCCGTCGTCGGTCGTCCCACCAAGCCCAGGGCCTCCAGATCCAGGAGAAGGCTACAACAAGCCTTCCGGTAGCAAGAACGGCGCCGGGGTCGTGCAACATTTCTGCTCGCTCGAACGTAGGACAGTTGAGGACATCCCTATCCCTTCGAACAAGGAGGACCCTTCATGCAGATCCGCAAACCGATCCCGAAAAGCGTGCCGCTCCTCTGCGGCCTGTTGCTGCTGGGCGCCGCCGCGCAGGCGGTCACCCTGAAGGACCGTTTCGAGCAGACCGTGCCGCTCAAGCCCGGCTCCGCGGTGAGCCTGGGCAACACCAACGGCGGCGTGACCTTCGAGGCCTGGGACCGCAACGAGGTCCACGTCGTGGCCGAGAAGCAGGTGCGGGCGGGCAGCGACGACCAGGCCCGCAAGCTGATGAGCCAGATCAAGATCGACGTCGTCCCCGGCCCCTCCGGCCTGCGCATCGACACTCACATGCCGAAGCGCGAGGACAGTTTCCTGGCCGGCCTCTTCAACGGCGAGGTGAGCATGAGCGTGAGCTACAAGGTCCAGGTCCCCCGCCAGGTCACCCTCGACGCCGTCAATTCCAACGGCGCCCTCTCGGTGACCGGCACCCAGGGCAACACCCAGCTCAAGACGAGCAACGGCAGGCTCACGGTCCAGGGGGTCTCGGGAGACATGACGCTCAAGACGAGCAACGGCCACATCTCCGTCGCCGGCTCGGAGGGCACGGTCAAGGCGGAGACCTCCAACGGCGGGATCGACGCCGAGCTGACGCGCTACTCCGGCCACGAGCTGAGCTTCGAGACCAGCAACGGCGCCGTCTCCATCCGCCTGCCGCGCGACGCCCGCTTCACGGTCGACGCCGAGACCTCGAACGGCGGCGTGGAGAGCGACTTCCCGGTCGACGGAGGCCGGCGGGGCAAGCACAGCCTCAAGGGGACCGTCAACGGCGGCGGGCCGACGCTCTACATCCGCACGTCGAACGGCGGGGTGCATATCCAGGAGGTGTAGCCCTCCTTCCAGGGACAAAGGTACATCCCTTGCAAAGCCACACTCCGGACGCGGGACTCCGCGTCCGGAGTTGTTTTGCAAACGAGGTCCGCCGGCAGGCGGCCTTCGTCCGTGGTCGTTCCGCTCCAGGGAGTGCAGGCGCCTGCCGGGGATCTCATCCAAGGGAAGGAGTCCACTATGGACAAGAAATGGTCTCTGGTCGGCAGCGCCGGCCTGGGTGCGGGGTTGGGAGCCGGTCTCATGTATCTGCTCGATCCCGAGGGGGGACGGGGCCGACGGGCCCTCGCCCGTGACAAGTCGCTCTCCGCTCTGAAGCAGGGGGGCAAGGCCGCGGCCAAGACCTCCCGCCATCTCGGCAACAAGACCAAGGGGCTGGTCGCCGAGGCCGGCTCCAAGCTGCGCAAGAGCGACCTGGTGGACGATGGCCAGAAGCTGCTCAAGAAGGTGCAGAAGGCGGTCCGCGCCAGCGTCTCCCACCCGTCGGCGATCGATCCGATCCTCGAAAACGGGCGGGTGTACCTGCACGGGCTGGTGCTCGCCTCCGAGGTGGCCCTGCTGCTCTCGGCGATCGGGGCCGTCGAAGGCGTCACCGACGTCGAGAACCGGCTGGAGATCCACGAGTCGCCGAAGGACCTGGCGGCCTTCCGCAAGGGCGCGAAGCGCTGGGTGGGTCCGGCGGCCCGCGTGCTGACCGGCACCACCGGCAGCGCCCTGGCGCTCGCCGCCCTCAAGAACAAGAACGTGGCGCTGGGAGCGGTGGGCCTCGGCCTCCTCGCCCACGGCATCGCCAACCCCGACGTCAAGCAGCTCGCCGGCAAGCTTCGCCGCTCCAGGAACGGCAGCACCGGTGAGGAGCACCCCGTGGGCCTGGAGGAGAAGGCCCCCCGGCACCAGCTCGAAGACGCCTACCAGCCCGTGAGCTGAGGGGACTACTCGGACATACACGGACCTCCAAGGACAGCACGGACGCGCGCTGTCCTTGGAGGTCCGTGATGGTCTTTGCCGGTCCGCGGCTAGGAGAGCGCCTTCCCCAGACGCACGCTCCGCGCGCTCCCGACGTTTGAAACGTCCGGAAGAAATCATCGTATCTCCTCTTAGACATTGGATGGGAGCCCGGATGAGCCAAGCGACCCCCGATCTGCCTCGAGAAGCCGGCGTCACCTGGCTGGACGACCTCCGGCGCGACGTCCGCTTCAGCCTCCGCTCGCTCCGCCGCTCGCCCGCGTTCACGATCGTGGCGATGCTCTGCCTGGCGCTCGGCATCGGGGCCAACGCGGCCCTGTTCAGCGTGCTCAACGCGGTGCTCCTGCGGCCGCTGCCGTATCCGGAGCCGGACCGGCTGGTCCGCATCTACGAGAAGCTCGGCGAGCGGGGGAGCGGCTCCGTCTCGGTGCCGAACTACCGCGACTGGGTGGCCTCAAGGTGAGCGGCACCGAGCCGGGTCTCTCGCCGCACGGGGTGCTCACCGCCCATCTTGCCGTGCCCGCGGCGCAGGGACCGGAAGCCACGCCGCGCGTCTATCGGCCGCTGCTCGAGCGGGTGCGGAGCCTGCCGGAGGTGCGAGCGGCGGCGGTGATCTCCATGCTCCCCATCCAGGAAGCCTGGACCAACGGCGGCTACACCGTCGCGGGCCGGCCGGCGCCGCCGCCGGGACAGGACTGGGTCGCCGAGCTTCGCCTGGCCAGCCCCGGGTTCTTCGGCTCCCTCGGCATCCCCATCCTGCGGGGGCGTGACTTCGAGGAGCGGGATGGCGAGAAGGGGCACAAGGTGGCGATCGTCAACGAGACGCTGGTCCGCCAACGGTTCCGGGACGAGAATCCGCTCGGACACCGGATCACGGTCGGCGACGAATTTACGGTCGAGATTGTGGGCGTGGCCGGCGCCGTCCGCCAGGCCGGGCTCGACCACGAGCCGCTCGCCGAGATCTATCTGCCCTACGGCGACGCGGACCTCACCGGGCTGGTGAGCGACATGGTGCTGGTGGTGAAGACCGCCGGCTCCACTGGTGCGCTGGCTCCCGATCTGCGGCGGACCGCGCACGCGGTCGACCCCGGCCTGCCGCTCTACCGCGTGCTGACGATGGAGCAGGTGATCTCCGACTCGCTGGCCTTGCGCCGGCTCAACCTCTGGCTGCTGGCCCTGTTCGCGGGGATCGCCCTGGCGCTCTCGGCGGCCGGGCTCTACGGCGTCATTTCCTACCTGGTGGCCCAGCGCACGCGGGAGATCGGGATGCGGATGGCCCTCGGCGCGCAGGCGCGGGACGTGATCGCGCTGGTGATGCGCCAGGGCTCGCGGCTCACCGCCATCGGAATCGTCGCCGGCCTGATCGGAGCCCTCGCGCTCACCCGCTGGCTCGAAAGCCTCCTCGACGGCGTGAGCGCCCGCGATCCGTTCACCTTCCTGGGGATCGCCGCGCTGCTGGTGGCGGTGGCCCTCCTCGCCTCCTGGCTACCGGCGCGGCGGGCCGCACGGGTGGAGCCGGTGATCGCGATCCGGAGCGAGTAGCGCGGGGGAGGCCCGGGCTGTGGCAGAATCCGGGCTTCGAAGGAGGGGTTCCTTTTGCGCAGAGTCGGAATCTTCGGCTGGGGCCTCGTGGCGCCCCGCTCACCCAATGTCGACGCGTTCGCGGCCAATCTCGCGTCCAACGGGAGCTGGCTCGGGCCGTTCAACGGCTTCGGCCCGGACAATTTCCTGGTCGGCGTCCCCGACTTCCGGTTCGAGGACTACCGCGAGTGGATCGCCTCCCGGTTCCCCCCCGCCCGCTTCCACCAGCTCGTGGAGAAGATGGACCTGCCGGTGCTCTACGCCATCGGCAGCTTCATCCAGGCCCTCGGCCAGAACCCCGGGCTGGAGGAGGAGCTGCGGGCCCTCGGCACCGCCGCCCACATCTACATGGGCACCGGCATCGGCTGTATCCAGACGGTCTCCAACTGCACGCGCTCCCTCGACCGCGCGCAGCGGCGATGGGACCGCTTCTGGGCCCAGCGCAATCCGGCCTTCCAGGAGCGCGGCGAGGCCCCGGAGGGCGCGCCCCCCGATCCGGTGACGATCGAAGATCCCGAGGACCGCTATGAGGCCGAGTCCGCCTGGTGGCATTACTGGGCCGCGTCGTGCCCTGAGCTCCAGCAGTACCTGCGCGAGCTGGCCGAGATCGAGGGGCTGAACGTCCAGGGGGACATCGAGAGGGGGAAGGTGAGCGTGCTCAAGGAGAAGCAGCGCCGCCTGCGCGCCCTCCACGAGAAGTGGCGGACGCCGACGCCCCCCTGGCAGTCGGTGTCCCCCAACCTGGTCTGGAACATCTGGAACACGCCGGCGGCGCAGATCTCGATGATGGGGCACATCACCGGCCTCGCCTTCGCGCCGGTGGCCGCCTGCTCGACGTTCGGCGTCTGCCTCAAGCTGGGGATGGACGCCATCCGGCGGGGGGAGGCGAAGGCGGTGGTGATCGGCGCCACCGATCCGCCGCCGCTCGCGCTGTCGGTGGGGGCCTTCTACTCGGCGCGGGTGATCTCGGCCGACGCCGCGGTCTCCAAGCCGCTGACCGGCCTGCGGGGGACTCACGTGGCGGGGGGCGCGGTGCTCTGGATCCTGGGGGATCTGGACTACATGCGCGAGAAGGGATTCAAGCCGCTGGGGATGGAGCCGGTGGCCGTGGGCGTCAGCTCGGACGCCGACCACATCATCACCCCCTCGATCCACGGGCCGACGATGGCGATGCGGAACGCCTTCGCGGAGAGCGGCATCCGGCCGGAGGACCTCGCCACCTGGGACCTCCACGCCACCGCCACGCCGGGGGACTTCCGCGAGGTGGAGACCCTGCGCGGCATGGTCCCGGAGTCGGTGGTGGTGACCGCCCGCAAGGGGACCTTCGGCCACGGCATGTCGGCTGGCGGCGGCTGGGAGCTGACGGCGCAGTACCTCGGCTTCGAGCGCGGGCGGCTTTATCCCACGCCGCTCCACCCGAAGGAGCTCAACCGCGAGATCGCCGGCATCCACGACCTCTACGTCTTCGACGAGCCATGCCCAACCAGCAAAGGGGTCGCGGGCAAGCTGTCGATGGGGATCGGCGGGATCAACGCGTGCGTGATTTCTCGGCCGTGGTGAGGGTTGCCGGAGTCCGCGACCGCGGCGAGTCCCCCAGGGCCCATGCCAGGTCCTCTGTCATCGCTGCGTGCTGTCGCTCCGCCAAGTCCACCCAATCGATTCCCACCCGCGCTACCGCCTCCTCTCGGGCGATCTCTCCCCTCAGATATCGCCCGAGGACGTGCTCGCGCCAGAGCTGACATGGGCCGGCAGCAGAGCCCCGGAGGCTGTTTCCCTCGGGCATAACCGCCTCTAACCCCGGCTCTTGGAGCGCGGGGGGCCCTGGGAGCCGGCTTCAGCCGGCTTTTCGTTTCCGTGTAGCCCGGGCATTGATGCCCGGGCCGGCCCCCCCACCGACTCCAGCTCCTCCCGCAGCCGCGCCTCGCTCACGTAGTGGAGCCGCTGGTTCTTCTGATACTTCTCCGCGTGCGTGATCAGCCGGTTGAGCCGCCGGGAGTGCCGGTAGTCGAAGTAGGCCTTCTTGACCTCCGGGTAGAGGAGGCCCGCCGCCGTCAGCAGGAAGGCGAAGGTGTCCTCGAAGATGGGGATGAAGGGCGCCTTGATGATCAGGCCGCCGATGATCAGGCCGAGGAGGCCGAAGAGGGCGCGGGCGGCCGGGTCCCCCTGGCGCCAGAGATCGTAGTTGTCCCGCTCCAGGCGGGTCTGCTCGACGGCCTCCGCGATGTATTGCGGCAGCGCCGTCTCCATTACCTCGCGCTCGAGCTGCTGCCAGTAGGCGCCGGTGCCGCCGAGCTCCGTATAGCTCTCGTGGATCTCGGCGAGCTTGGCGCGGGCGATCTCCTGGAGGCGCGCCGCGGCCTGGTTGGGCAGCAGGGCCCGCCGCTGGTGCTCGCACTCCTGGAGCACGGCGAAGAGGAC
>QHVW01000063.1 GCA_003223675.1 Acidobacteriota bacterium | reverse complement strand
GAGAATGCCTGGAGCGTGGTGCGGCTCCAGGTGCCGGGATACCGCGACCTGGTCACCGCCGTGGGCAACCTGCTGGGGGTGCAGCCGGGGGAGAACCTCCGGTTGAGCGGGGTCTGGATCAACGATCCCAAGTATGGGCGTCAGCTCCGGGTCTCCTCCTATGCCACGGTGGTCCCGGCCACGCTCAACGGCATCGAGAAGTACCTGGGGTCCGGCCTGATCCGGGGGATCGGCAAGGTGATGGCCTCGCGGCTGGTGGCGGCGTTCGGCCTGGAGACGCTCGACGTGATCGAGAGCCGGCCGGAGCGGCTGACCGAGGTGGAGGGGATCGGTCCCAAGCGCCGCAAGGAGATCGTGCGCGCCTGGGAGGAGCAGCGGGAGATCAAGGAGGTGATGATCTTCCTCCAGTCGCACGGCCGCCTGGCCACCGACATCTACGGCATCGGCTTCAAGTCGGCGGACAAGATCGCCGCCGAGCTCGGCGTCCCCAAGGACGCGCCGCAGCGCATCGAGGCCGGCACGCTCTATCTCCTTGGGGCAGGGGCCGACCGCGGTCACGTCTACCTGCCGCGCCAGACGCTGATCGAGGAGGCAGAGAAGCTCCTGGAGGCGGCGGCCGGCGGGGTGGAGACGGCCATCGCGGCCCTCGCCGAGACCGAGCAGATCGTGCTGGAGGAGATGCCGGACGAGACCGCGGTCTTCCTCAAGGCGCTCCACGCGGCGGAGGCCGGGGTGGCGGCGCGCATCCGGACCCTGCTCATCCAGCCGATGCTGCCGCTGGAGATCGATCTCGACCGCGCCCTCGACTGGTTCGAGAAACAGGAGCGGATCGACCTCGCCCGCCAGCAGCGGCAGGCGATCCGCGCCGGGCTCACGCGCAAGGTGCTGGTGATCACCGGCGGCCCGGGCACCGGCAAGACGACGCTGGTGCGCGGCATCGTGGAGATCCTGGAGAAGAAGCGCCAGAAGGTGCTGCTCGCCGCCCCCACCGGCCGCGCCGCCAAGCGCCTGTCCGAGGCCACGGGGGCCGAGGCCACCACCCTCCACCGGCTGCTGGAATTCAATCCGCAGACCCGGCAGTTCGACCGCAACCGCGAGCACCCGCTCTCCTGCGACCTGCTGATCGTGGACGAGGCTTCGATGCTCGACACGGTGCTCGCCTACCACGTGCTGCGGGCGGTGCCGGACCACGGCCGGCTGATCCTGGTGGGGGACGTGGACCAGCTCCCCTCGGTCGGCCCCGGGCGGGTGCTCGGCGACATGATCCGCTCGGAGGCGATCGAGGTGGTGCGGCTGACCGAGATCTTCCGCCAGGCCGAGCGCAGTCTGATCGTGGTCAACGCCCACCGGGTGAACCAGGGGGTGATGCCCATCCTGGAGTCGGTGGATAGCCAGGGGGACTTCTTCTTCATCGAGCGCGCGGAGCCGGAGGCGATCGTCGAGACCATCGCCGAGATCGTGGCCAAGCGCATCCCCGGGCGGTTCGGCCTCAATCCGGTCGAGCAGCTCCAGGTGCTCACCCCCATGAACCGGGGCCCCCTCGGCACCGACAGCCTGAACGCCATGCTGCGCAACCTGCTCAACCCCGAGGGGCCGACGGTGACCCGCGGCGGGCACAGCCTGCGGGTGGGGGACAAGGTGATGCAGGTGCGGAACAACTACGATCTGGAGGTGTTCAACGGCGACATCGGCCGGGTGAGCGCCATCGACGAGGTCGACCAGATCGTGAAGGTGGCGGTCGACGGCCGCGAGGTGGCCTACGACTTCGGCTCGCTCGACGAGCTGGTCCCCGCCTATGCCTGCACGATTCACAAGTCGCAGGGGAGCGAGTACCCGTGCGTAATCATCCCGCTGCACACCACGCATTACGTGATGCTGCAGCGGAACCTCCTCTATACGGCGCTGACGCGGGCGAAGCGGCTGGCGATCCTGGTCGGCGAGGAGCGGGCGCTGCGGGTGGCGGTGGGGAACAGGAGGGTGCGCCCCCGGTTCACCCGGCTGGCCGAGCGGCTGGCGGGGCCCCCCCCCTAGCTCCCTCGTTCCGCAACCACCCCACCACCTCCTCATCCACCGCCAAAGCCCGCGGAAACGCCACGTGCCCGCCGCCGGCGATCCAACGCACCTGGAGGCGGGGGGCGGGATGGGTCAGGACGGCGCGGACGGCGCGGGCGGGGACCATGGGATCCCATTCGGAATTGAGGAGCAGGGCCGGCACGCGCAGATCCGGCAGGCGCGGCGCCACGCTCGCCCGGGCATAGTAGTCGCCGGCGTCCTTGAAGCCGTGGCGCGGCGCCACGACGCGGTCGTCCCATTCGAGGATCGTAGGGATGCGGAGCGCCTCGGCCACCGGGACGGGCACCGGATGGCGGGCCGCCACGGCGAGGTAGATCTCGCCGAGGCTCCTGAGGAGATAGCGGCGGTAGGGCCAGCGGGAGGGGGAATCGATCTCCCGCTGGGACAGGGCGAGGTCGAGCGGCGAGCAGATGGCGGCCACCGCGGCGAGGCGCGGGTCCCCCTCATCGGTCCCCAGGCGCAGGGTCAGATGGCCGCCCAGCGAATAGCCGAGCACGTAGATCCGCTCATAGCGCCGCAGCTCCGCGCTCGCCAGAGCGGCGTGAAGGTCGGCCGTCAGCCCGGCGTGGAAGAAGTCTTCCCCCCGGCGGGCCGAGCCCCGCAGATTCACCCGCAGCGAGGAGATCCCCGCCGCCTCGGCCGCCTTCACGCCGCCGCTCAGATAGTGGCTCTCCGTGGAGCCGCCCAGGCCGTGGACCATCACCAGGATCTCCCCGCTCCCGGGCACCTCGCGCAAGAGGCCGCTCAGCCGCACCGTCCCCATCCTGGGGTCCTCCAGGGCCACCTCCCAGGGGCGGGATTCAGGGAGGCGCGGCGGACGCAGGCGGTGGCGCAGGCGGGGCGCGATCGTCCAGAGATGGCCGCGGAGGGACATGCGGAGGATGCTATCGTCAAAAATCATGCGCCGTCCCCACCGCTCCGACCCCTCGGGGAGGAGGAGACGCTGATCGCGTTTGTCCTGGCAGGGGGGCTGGCCGGGGAATTCCCGGCGGGGTGAAACGTTTTTGGCTCTTCGGACGTTATAGATATGGAAGAGACCTCGATGGGACCTCTTTATCCAGAGATTCGGGTTTCACTGCGCAGCCGCAACCGCTACGCCCTCGTGAGCGCCATCCGCCACGGGCTGCGGCGAGCCGGGACCCCGCCCGCCGAGATCGACCGGTTCTCTCAGGAAGCCCTCGCCACCCAGGACCCCCGCGGCCTCGAAGAGATCTGCAACCGCTGGGTGCGCCTCGAGCATCCGTAGCGCCTCCCCCACCAGGCTCCTCTCGCGATACCCTCTCCCGGACGGACGGGAGGAGGAGAGTCATGAAAGCCATTCGCATCCATAGTCTGGGCGGTCCCGAGGTGCTGAAGCTGGAGGAGATCCCCGACCCCCAGCCCGGTGAGGGGCAGGCGGTCGTCCGCGTCGAGGCGGCCGGCGTCAACTACGTCGACGTCTACTTCCGCACCGGCCTCTACAAAATGCCGGCGCTCCCCTTCATCCCCGGGCAGGAGGCGGCGGGGACAGTCGTCGCCGTGGGCCCGGGCGTCACCGAGGTGGCGGTGGGCGACAGGGCGGCCTACACCGGCATCCAGGGGACCTATGCCGAGCTGGCCGTGGCGCCGGCCGCGCGTCTGGTCAAGATTCCGGCCGGGATCACCACCCGGCAGGCGGCCGCCGCCATGCTGCAGGGGATCACGGCCCACTACCTCGCCACCAGCACCTATCCGCTGCAGCCGGGGGACGTCTGCATCGTCCACGCGGCGGCCGGCGGCGTGGGCCAGCTCCTCTGTCAAATCGCCAAGCTGCGCGGCGCCCGCGTCTTCGGCACGGTCTCCACCGAGGCGAAGGCGCGGATCGCCCGCGAGGCCGGCGCGGACGAGGTGATCCTCTACTCCCAGCAGGACTTCTCGGCCGAGGCCAAGCGCCTGAACGGCGGCAAGGGAGTCCAGGTGATCTACGACGGCGTCGGCCGCACCACTTTCGATAAGGGATTGGACACCCTGGCGCCCCGCGGCCTGATGGCCCTCTTCGGCCAGGCGAGCGGCCCGGTGCCTCCCTTCGACCCGTCGATCCTCAATCAGAAGGGCTCCCTCTACCTGACCCGCCCCTCCATGGGCCACTACATCGCCGACCGCGACGAGCTGATGTGGCGGGCCGGCGAGGTGCTCGGCTGGATCGCCGAGGGAAAGCTCCGTCTGAGCATCGACCGCGAGATGCCCCTGGCCCAGGCGGCGGACGCCCACCGGGCGCTCGAAGGGCGGGAGACGACGGGGAAGGTGTTGCTGATCCCGTAGACCTATTACCCGGGTGCTATACTCTCTCCAGCCCTTATCTTCGACAACCTGGAGAGATCTCGAATGCGCAGACGTGCTGTCTTGGGGGTCCTGTCGTTTCTCGTCGCGCTCACCCGGCCGGTGTTGGCCGTGGACGTCTGGACGCGGATCGGACCGGACGAGGGGAACGTCGCGGTGCTGGCCGCCGCGCCGTCCCAGCCGTCCACGGTGTATGCCGGGCTCGGCCTCGGCGGCGTCTTCCGCAGCGTGGACGGCGGGACGAGTTGGAGCTTCGCCGGCGGCGGGCTCGACCTCACCGATACGGTCCGCTCCCTGGTGGTGGACTCCCGGCGGCCGGACACCCTGTGGGTCGCCACCTTCCACGGGATCTATCAGAGCGTGAACGGCGGCGCGAGCTGGGACCGCGTGTTCGGCGAGGGCGCCGCGGCGCTCGCCCAGGACCCGGTCTCCCACGGCATCTATGCCGGGAGCCAGAGCGGCCCCCTGGTCTACAGCCGCGGCGGCGCCTCCTGGCAGGCGCTCGACCGCGCACCCCAGCACGTGAGCCAACTGGTAATCGATCCCTCCCATCACCAGATCCTCTACGCCGGCACCCTCTCCGGGCTGTTCAAGAGCACGGACGGCGGCG
>QHVW01001043.1 GCA_003223675.1 Acidobacteriota bacterium | reverse complement strand
TCTATCTCAACAACCTGTTCTTCCTCTTCCAGTACGGCGGCTTCTTCGAGGACGAGTACGGCTACGCGGGCGAGCTCAATCACGCCCTGGGCGACCGGCTGAAGGAGGTCAACCTCAACGTCGGCGGCCGGAAGAACAAGAAGCGGGTCTACCCCCTCGATCTCGACAAGTACGTCAAGACGAAGGAGCCGGGGCTCTACCGGGTCTCGGTGAGCAAGCCGGACGACAACCAGGCCAATCAGCGGTGGCTGCTGCTCACCGATCTCGGCGCGGTCGCCAAGCGGGGCCCGGGGCAATTCCTGGTCTGGGTGTCGTCGATCAAGGATCTCTCTCCCGTGGCGGAGGCCAAGGTCACCCTGATCTCGGACCAGAACCAGACGCTGGCCTCGGGACGGACGGACAGCTCCGGAGTCTGGCGGACGGATGAGGCCAAGGCGCTCGCCAAGGGGACGCCGTACATGGTGACGATCGAGAAGGGGGACGACTTCTCGTTCCTCCTGCTCAATCAGATGACGGTGGACACCACCGGCCTGGACGTGGGCGGCGCGGAGCCTCCTGGAGAGGGGTATCAGGCCTTCCTGTATGGAGAACGGGACATCTACCGTCCCGGGGAGAAGCTCCAGGGGCTGGCGGTCGTGCGCGACGGCGCGCTCCATGTCCCGCCCTCGATGCCGGCGCTGCTCCGCCACCGCGATCCGCAGGGGCGGGAGCTGGAGGTCCGGAAGGTGACGACCGGAGACAGGGGGCTCAGCCCCTTCGCGCTCGATCTGCCCGCCTACTCGCTGACCGGCCCGCACACGCTGGAGCTGGAGGTGGCGCAGAAGGTGATCGGCCAGTACCGCTTCCAGGTGGAGGAGTTCGTGCCGGACCGGATCTCGGTTTCGATCGTGCCCCCCAAAGGCAAGGTCGGGCCGGGGGACACGCTCCAGTATCAGGTGCAGTCGAGCTATCTGTTCGGCGCGCCGGCCGCGGGGCTGCCGGTGGAGTCGCGGGTGCGGTTGGTCGATTCGACGTTCGCTCCCAAGGGTTTTCCAGGGTTCAGCTTCCGCAACGACGACCGCAAGCTGGCGGACAAGGAGGTGCTCTCGACTTCGGCCAAGCTGGACGACGAGGGGCGGAGCGAATTCAAGGTCGAGATGCCGGCCGGCGCGCCGGTGCCCTCCTCGCTGGAGGCGGTGATCACGGCCAGGGTGCAGGAGCAGGGGGGGCGCGGCGTGGCGGCGATGCAGCGGTTGCAGGTCCACCCCTATCCTTATTACGTGGGGTTGCGGCGGGCCGGCGGCGCCGAGGGAGGCGAGGGCTTCGCGGAGCCGGGGAAG
>QHVW01000062.1 GCA_003223675.1 Acidobacteriota bacterium | reverse complement strand
GGGCCGGCGGGATCAGACATCTCGAATTCCTTTCGCGCGCCCTCAAACCCAAAAAAATCTCGAGGGGACCCCTCAGCGGCCCCGAAAAGGATTTCATGAGAATGCACCTTCCTTGCGGTGGATGTCCAGCCCTGGGGCCGCCCCCCGCCCGAAACCTCACCCCTGTCCCCTCTCCCATCGCCCTCCCGCCGACCGGGAGAGGGGGACTCGGCTGAGGCGGTGGTGCTCATAGGATGTGTTTCTGCATCATTACCGATTCTGAAAAAGCATCCTACAAGCACCATGGCCCCAGCAAAGTCCCCCTCTCCCGGACGGTGGGAGGGCGATGGGAGAGGGGACAGGGGTGAGGTTCCGGGCGGGGGGAGGCTACCGCCACCCCCGCGTATCCAGCTTCGGAGCCGCCATCACCCGGTAATAGGGGAGGAGCCCGATCGCCGCATCCCAATAGGGAGTGCGGCGAAACCACCATTGATAGCGGGCGGTGGCGTCGGCGGCGAATTTCTCGTCCTTGAGGGCGGCGGCCCAGTCGGCGGCGGTCTTCGGGTCCTTGAGCATGTCGGCCGCGAGCCCCTCCAGCACCCGGGGGTCGATGTACTCCTTCCCCTCGAAGACGCTGGAGAGGAGCCCCCAGGAGAGGAGCGAGTCGCCCCCCTCCGGCTCCAGGAGCTGCACCGCCACCTCGAAGTCCGGCTGGTCCGCCGGCACCCAGAGGGCCCCGGCCGGGATCCGCCGGCGCTCCGTGGCGCGCTCGACCCTGGCGGTGACGCGCGTCAGCCCCTGATAGGTGGAGGGGGCCGGCTTGGGATCGGAGACCCGCATCGTCTCGACCTCCACCTCCGCCGGCTGGACGAGCCGCTGCACGCGCAGCCCGTGGCCGCGCAGCCGCTGCTCGATCTGCGGCCAGCCGGGGAGCACCAGATAGCCGCGCGGGCGGGGGAGGGTCTTCACCGCCTTGGACTTGTGGTACCAGGGGACCTCCATCGTATTGAGCTCGCCGCGGCGGAAGAGGAGGAGCGGCTGACCGCTCACGACCGAGGTCTTCGTCTCCCCGGCGTAGACGGGGAGGCGGGCCCGGTCCGCCTGGTCGCTCTGCTCGAAATTCACCACCACCTCCGAGGGCGGGGCGTCCGGCTTGCCCCTGGCGACCTCGGCCTCCTCGGCCCGCTCCACGGCCTCGGGCAGGGCGTCCGGATCGCGGGCCACCTCATCCAGCAGAGCCACCAGGAAGGCGTGGGTGGCCATCACCCGCTGCTGATACGGCTTGTAGGAGTGCGTCTCAACCAGGATCGACGGCCGGTTGCGCAGGGGGAAGTAGCCGGTGGAGTAGCGCGGCTGGCCCACCCAGGAGCTGAACCCCTTCGACGGATCGTTGCGCTCGACGAGGTCCACGTAGGGGCCGGTCTTGAATCCGGCCTTCTCCGTGGCCGCCAGCGCGGCCGGTAGGTGGGCGCGCAGCCAGGCGTCGACCGGCGCCGGGGCCTGCGGCACCTCGGCCCACGACCAGGTGAGCACCCAGTCCATGTCGATGCCGTCGGTGACGTGGTTGTCGACATGAAGATGGGGGCGCCAGTCGTTGACCAGGGCGATCAGCGAGCGCGCCTCCTCGGAGGAGAGCTTCACGTAGTCCCGGTTCAGATCGAGCCCGTTGGTGGTGCTCCGGAAGCCCATCCCCTGGCGCGGGCCGTTCTGATTGGGGCGGTTGTAGGGTGAGACCCGCTCGTGCCCGTCGACGTTGTAGATCGGCAGCACCACGAGAGTGACGTGGTCCAGGATCTCCGGATGCTCTCCCGCCGCCAGCTCGCGGAGCAGCAGCAGCGAGGCGTCCTTGCCGTCGATCTCTCCGGCGTGGATGCCGTTCTGGATCAGCACGATGGGCTTATCCACCTTGCGGGCCGTGCGGCCGGTGAACGCCTTCTCGCGCGAGACCACCACGAACGGCAGCGCCCGCCCCTCGCCCGAGGAGCCGTAGAAGCCCAGGTACATCTCGGGAAAGTGGGGCTGCAGCTTGCGCAGCCAGTCGAGCGTCTCCTCGTAGCTGGAGGTCGCCTCGAAATTCGTCACCTCCGCCCGGGTGCGCAACGCCGCGATCGCCTTCCGCTCCTCCGGGGAGACCGCCGCCCGGGGTCCCTGGACCGCGGGGATCTTCTCCTCCTCGTCCGGATCGCGGGTGGGCGCCTGGGAAGAGGCGGCGAAGGGGAGCAGAACGAGCAGCAGGATCAACAGGTTGCGGACGCGTCGAGCCATGGGCGAGGACCCTCCGGAATGGCGGGAACTGTACCAGAGAGATGGTGATAGTGGCACTACTGGCACGGTGCGTGCACTCCGGGTCCTATCGGGGAGCGATGCTCCCCGATATTCATAGAGAGAGGAGATCGACATGAAAGGGTTGCTTCGCGGGAGAGCGCTCCAGGCCGTCTCGCTGGCTTTGCTCCCCGCCCTCTTGTGCGCGCCTGCCCTCCGGGCGGCGAATCCCACCTCCGGAACCGTCTCCGGATCCACGACCCAGGCGAGCTGGACCGGCGGTCCGCTCACCCCTACCGCCGCCTCGACTTGCGGCGGCCCCAGCAATCCGCAGTGTGATAATTACAAACTGACCATCACCCCGCCTTCCTACTCCTTCCAGGTCAAGATCACCCTGACCCTGCAGCCCACGGACGACTACGACCTGGAGATCTACGGACCGGACGGCAGCCTGGTGGGGAATTCCGGCAACGCCGTGGGCCAGGCGGAGACGGTCATTCTCACCAATCCGCCCGCGGGGACCTACACCGTGAGCGCCTCGCCCTACGCGCCGTTACAGGGTTATCAGGGGAGCGCGAAGCTCTCCCAGATCCAGCCGCCGCCTCCGGCGTCGACCGAGACGCCGCCGACCTATGCCAACTACACGCCGCCGGACGGCATGGGGACCGGCGCCGGCGAGCCGTCGATCGGCGTCAACCGGGACACCGGGAAGGTGATGTACATCGCGGGCCTGCAGACGCTGCGGGTGACCTTCAACGACTGCTCCTCGCCGGCCACGGCGAAGTGGGAGGACGTCTCCGCGCCCCTGACCTCGACGACCAGCTTGGACCCCATCCTGTACACCGATCCCAAGATCGGGCGGACCTACGTCTCCCAGCTCCTGGGGACCACCAGCCTGATGGCCTACACCGACGACGACGGCGCCAACTGGAATCCCAGCCAGGGCGGGGGGATCGCCTCCGGAGTCGACCACCAGACGCTCGGCGCCGGCCCCTTCGCCCCGGGCCCCGTCAAATTGGCGTCCTCGTATCCCCACATCGTCTACTACTGCTCGCAGGACATCGCCGCGGCCCAGTGCGCCACCAGCCTCGACGGCGGCCGCACCTTCGGCCCGGCGGTGCCGATCTACAACCTCACCCAGTGCAGCGGCATCCACGGCCACGTCAAGGTGGGGCCGGACGGCACGGCCTACGTCCCCAACCGGAGCTGCGGCAGCAGCCAGGGGGTCGCGGTCTCCCACGACAACGGCCTCACCTGGTCGGTGAAGACGATTCCCGGCAGCTCGTCGTCGGCCTGGGACCCCTCGGTCGGCATCGCCACCGACGGCACGGTCTACTTCGGCTACATGAACGGCGACGGCAAGGCCTTCGTGGCGGTCTCTCACGACGAGGGCGAGACCTGGACCAACATCCAGGACGTGGGGCGGACGTTCGGCCTCCAGAACATCGCCTTCCCGGCGATGGTGGCGGGGGACCCCCAGCGCGCGGCCTTCGCCTTCCTGGGCACCACGGTGTCGGGGGACGCCGGCGGCGAGGACCCGAATTTCCCGGCCGTCTGGCACCTCTACGTCGCCCACACCTATGACGGCGGGGCCACCTGGGTGACCGTCGACGCGACGCCGAACGATCCGGTGCAGCGCGGCACCATCTGCTCCGGGGGCACGCTCTGCGGCGGCACCCGCAACCTGCTCGACTTCATCGACGCCACGGTCGACGCCCAGGGGCGCGTGCTCGTCGGGTACGCCGACGGCTGCGTGGGCGGCTGCGTCAACGGCGGCCCGAACAGCGGCACGGACCTGGCCACGATCGCCCGGGAGACCAGCGGCAAGGGGCTCTTCGCGGCCTACGACCTGCCGGTCAGCAGCCCGGCGGCGCCCTACGTGCAGGCGAGCGCCGCTGGCGGCACCGTCCACGTCACCTGGTCCACCCCGGACGATCACGGCACGCCGATCATCGGCTACCGCATCTCGCGGCGGCCCGACGGCGGCGTCGCCGAGCAGATCGCGGGCGTGAGCTCCGACGTCCATTCCTACGACGACACCCCGCCCGCCGGCACCACCTGGGGCTACAGCGTCAAGGCGGTGAACGCCCAGGGCGAGGGCCCGGCGTGCAGCGAGGCGGTGCCGGTGATGGCGCCGCCGGCCAACCTGACCTGCACGGCCCCGGGGGCCCTGCTGATCACCGATCCCACCGGGGATTCCCAGGTGCCGGCTCTCGACGTCCAGTCGCTGTCGGTCGCCGAGCCGCCGGGCGGCAACATCGTCTTCACCCTCAAGGTGGCGAGCCTGTCGAGCTTCACCCCCGGCAACGCCTGGATGATCCTGTGGAACCGGCCGGTGCCGGACGCCACCTACGACCGCAACTATGTGGTGATGCGGGCCACCGGCCTGGGCACCGTGGCGTTCAAGTACGGCAAGCTCTCGCCCCCCAACGTCAACCAGGCGACCGATCTCGGCAACGCGGTCGGCAGCTTCTCGGCGGACGGCACGATCACCATCACGATGACGCCCGCCCAGGCGGACAACGTGGCGGTGGGCCAGGACCTCGGAGCGATGGAGGTCCGCGCCTTCGCCGTCAACGTGAGCGGCCAGCCGTCGTCGCAGACGAGCTCGGTCGACCACACGAGCTCGGCCACCTACACCCGGCGCGGCACCGCGGCGTGTGGAGGACAATAGTGAACGGCAAGCCCACAGTCGCTCTCGGTTTCGCCCTGCTGGCACTGGCGGTCCCGCCGTTCCGGGCCGCCGGCCAGACCTACACCGTCTAT
>QHVW01000061.1:1123-5939 GCA_003223675.1 Acidobacteriota bacterium | reverse complement strand
GTCAACGGCAACGGCATCCAGGACGCGGGTGAGGCCGGCATCAACGGCGTCACCGTCCAGCTCCTCGATGCCGGCAACAGCGTCGTCGCCACCGCCACCACGAGCGGTGACGGCAACTACACCTTCGGCAACCTCAACGCCGGCAACTACACGGTGACGGTCGTCGCCTCCTCGCTCCCCGCGGGGACCACGCCGACCTACGACCTCGACGGCGTCGCCACGCCGAATACCGCCACCCTCTCTCTCGCCGCCGGCGCCAACCGCACCGACGTCGACTTCGGCTACAAGAACGCCGGCTCCGTCGGCGACCGCGTGTGGCTCGACACCAACGGCAACGGCGTGCAGGACGCGGGTGAGGCCGGCCTCAACGGCGTCACCGTCCAACTGCTCTCGGGCACCACGGTGATCGCCACCACCACCACCAGCGGCGACGGCAACTACACCTTCGGCAACCTCGCCGGCGGCACCTACACCGTCCGGATCGTCGCCTCGTCCCTCCCCGCCGGGGTCGCGCCGAGCTTCGACCTCGACGGCATCGCCACGGCCAACCAGGCCACCTTCACTCTCGCCGCCGGCGCCAACCGCACCGACGTCGACTTCGGCTACAAGTACACCGGCTCCGTCGGCGACCGGGTCTGGCTCGACGCCAACGGCGACGGCAACCAGGACGCGGGCGAGGCCGGCATCAACGGCGTCACCGTCCAGCTCCTGAATTCCTCCGGCACGGTGATCGCCACCACGACCACGTCGGGTGACGGCAACTACACGTTCAACAACCTGGCCGCCGGCAACTACACCGTGAAGATCGTCGCCTCCTCGCTCCCGGCCGGGACCGCGGAGACCTTCGACCTCGACGGCGTGGCCACCCTCAACCAGGCCAGCTTCTCCCTCGCCGTCGGACAGAGCCGGACGGACGTCGACTTCGGCTACAAGTACACCGGCTCCGTCGGCGACCGGGTGTGGCTCGACGCCAACGCCAACGGCGTGCAGGACACGGGCGAGGTCGGCATCAACGGCGTCACCGTCCAGCTCCTCGACGCCGGCGGCAACGTGGTCGCCACCACCGCCACCAGCGGCGACGGCAACTACACCTTCAACAACCTGGCCGGTGGCAACTACACGGTGAAGATCGTCGCCTCCTCGCTCCCCGCGGGGGTCGCGGAGACCTACGACCTCGACGGCCTCGCCACCGCCAACCAGGCCAGCTTCACCCTCGCCGCCGGCGCCACCCGCACCGACGTCGACTTCGGCTACAAGAACACCGGCTCGGTGGGTGACCGGGTCTGGCTCGACAGCAACGGCAACGGCAACCAGGACGCGGGCGAGGCCGGCATCAACGGCGTCACCGTCCAACTGCTCTCGGGCACTACGGTGATCGCCACCACGACCACCAGCGGCGACGGCAACTACACCTTCGCCAACCTGGCTCCGGGCACCTACACCGTCAAGGTGGTCTCCTCCACCCTGCCGGCGGGCACGGCGCCGACCTTCGACCTGGACGGCATCGCGACCGCCAACACCGCTACCTTCGGCCTGACCGCTGGGCAGAACCGCACCGACGTCGACTTCGGCTACAAGAACACCGGCTCGGTGGGTGACCGGGTCTGGCTCGACAGCAACGGCAACGGCAACCAGGACGCGGGCGAGGCCGGCATCAACGGCGTCACCGTCCAACTGCTCTCGGGCACCACGGTGATCGCCACCACCACGACCAGCGGCAACGGCAACTACACCTTCAGCAACCTCACCGCCGGCACCTACACGGTGAAGGTCACGCAGCCTGCCGGTACGGTCCAGACCTACGACCTGGACGGCCTCTCCACGGCCAACCAGGCGACGGTCAGCCTCACCGCCAGCCGCACGGACGTCGACTTCGGCTACCGCACGGTCGGGACCCTGTCGATCGGCGACCGGGTCTGGAACGACGCCAACGCCAACGGCCTGCAGGATTCCGGCGAGGCCGGCATCAGCGGCGTAACCGTCCAGTTGCTCGACAGCACCGGCGCGGTCGTCGCCACCACCACGACCAACAGCAGCGGCAACTACACATTCAACAACCTCGTCGCCGGCACCTACGTCGTGAAAATCGTCACCACCACGCTGCCGGTCAACTTCGAGCAGACCTACGACCTGGACGGCCTCTCCACGCCCAACCAGGCCACGGTCTTCCTCACGGCCAGCCGGACGGACGTCGACTTCGGGTACCACTTCTTCAGCCCGACGGCCGGCGGCACCGGGACCCTCGGCTACTGGAAGAACCATCCGGAGGCGTGGCCGGTGCAGTCGATCACCATCGGCGGCATCACCTACACCAAGGCGCAGGCCATCGTCTGGCTGAGCACCCCGGTCAACGGGGACGCCTCGATCGCGCTGTTCCAGCAGCTCGTTCCGGCGGAGCTCAACGCCCTGGTGAGCAACAAGGTGAGCTGCATCACCACCGTGATCCAGGCCGCGGACGCCTGGATGAAGCAGTACGGCCCGGTGGGTAGCGGCGTGCCGACCAGCAGCCCGGCCGGTCAGATCGCCATCTCCCTCCAGGTGCAGCTCAACAGTTACAACAACGGCCAGTTGTGCGCACAGCACCGCAACTAGCCGTGAGCTGCCCGTAGGGCAACATCGGGAGGGCCGGGCGACCGGTCCTCCCGTTTTTTAGGTAGATCGGGGGAAACCCCCTATAATTGACGCAGCCAGTGTCTTGTAGAAGAGCCATGACCGACCTCACGACGCGTATCACCGTGCCGGAGTCCGTGTTGTTCCGGGATCTCGACGGGGAAGCCGTTCTCCTCGAGACCGGCAGCGGCCGCTATTACGGGCTCAACGAGGTCGGCACCCGCATGTGGTCCCTGATTCAAAGCCACGGGGAGATCGGGACGGTCTGCCGCGCTCTCCTCGCCGAGTACGACGTACCGGAAGACCGCCTGCGCGAGGATCTCGAAAATTTCGTCGAGACCCTGGCCGCGCGCGGCCTCCTCAGGATGGAAGGATGAGCGGCCTCTTCGGCATCGTGGATTTCGCGGCGCCCCGGATCGAGCCGGAGGAGCTTCGGCGCTTGGCGGAGCTGGCCTCGTACCGGGCCCCTGGCGGGATCACCTGCCATTTCCTGGAGGGTGCGGGGTTGGCCCATCTGGCTCTCCACGAAGAGCGCCCTCTTCTCGATTCAGAGCGAAAGATCTGTGTCTTGTTCGACGGCCGCCTGGACAACCGGCCGGAGCTGATCGCGAGGCTCTCGCCCGCCAGGGGCGCGGAGGCCTCGGACACGGAGCTGCTCCTCGCGGCCTATCTCGAATGGGGGGAGGTCTGCACCGACCGCCTGCTCGGCGACTTCGCGTTCGCGATCTGGGACGCGGGCCGGCGCCGTCTCTTCTGCGCCGTCGATCCGCTCGGCATCAAGCCGCTCCACTACGCCCAGGTCGGCTCCCTGATCTGCTTCGCCTCGGACGCCGTGCAGGTGCTCCAACATCCGGCAGTCCCGGACGGCTACAACGAGGTGGAGATCGCGGCCTATCTGGCCGACTGCGGCGAAGATCCGGAGCGCAGCTTCTTCGCGGCCGTTCACAAGCTGGGGCCGGGCCGGCGAGTGGTCGCTGAGAACGGCGTTCTGCGGGCCGAGCGCTACTGGTCTCCGGCTCCCAAGGAGATCCGATACCCGCGGGACGAGGACTATGCGGATCGTTTCCGCGAGATCCTCCAGCAGGCGGTAACCGACCGGACGCGCGGCGCCGGAAGCTTCGTGGGAGTCGCGATGAGCGGCGGCCTCGATTCGACCTCGGTGGCGGCGCTCGCCCAGCGCGCTCCAGGCGTCGGCGTCCGAGCCTATACCTTCGTCTTCGACCAGCTCCCGGAATGTGACGAACGGGCCTACAGCCGGGCGATGACCGAGGAGCTCAGGCTGGAGGTGGAGCCCGTCGAGGCCGAGCGCTTCTGGAGCTTGGAATCACGGAACCCTCTCCCCCTCAGCGCGGACACACCTTTTATGGGTTGGCGCACCTGCTACCAGGAAATCTTCCGGCGAATGACGGCCCAAGGCTCCCGAATCATGCTCATGGGACATGGTGGGGATGATCTACTGAGCGGGAGTTCTCTGATCTTTGGCGAGCGCCTCTGGCGGGGTGACTGGACGGCGCTCCAAGAGATCGTGCGTTATGCTCGCAGCCGAAGAAGACCGGCGCTGCGGCCCCTTTACCAGCAATTTATCGATCCCTGCCTGCCAGCCAGAGCTGACAGGTTTCTTCGCTCAGCCCTGGGAAGACGAAAAAGAAAGTTGCCTGCCTGGATACATCCGAGCTTTGCCCATCGGACTGATCTGACGAAACTCCTGAAGGGCTTTCGTCCGCGAAAGACCCAAGCCGCCTGGGCTCGGCAGGAAATCTACGACAATTTGATCGAGAAAAGCTGGTACTGGCGCCTCGCCAATTGGCACGACCGGAATGCCGCCTCGTTCGGCATCGAGGTGCGCTATCCATTTCTGGACAGACGGCTCTTCGAATACATTATAGCCATTCCCGAAGAGCAAGTCTTCCAGCTTGGACGCCACAAAAACATCCTCCGGAGATCGATGACAGGAATCCTCCCCGAGAGCGTTCGCGAGCGAAAAAAAAAGACCCGCTTTGTACCGTTTCTCGAACTCGCGTTGAGAGAAAAAGCACGTGAGGAGATCCTGGAGCTCTTGAGGGCTCCCATATCCGGGGGCTTGGAGATTTTTGACGGAAAGGGCTTCCGGACAGCTTTTACAAGCTTTCTTTCTGGGAAACCTGTGGAATTGGGCATGCTCTGGTATTCCATAGCGGTTGAAATCTGGCTCCGACGTTGCGAGCTT
>QHVW01000061.1:0-1106 GCA_003223675.1 Acidobacteriota bacterium | reverse complement strand
AGGAAAGGCTTAACGATGGTCAAGGATACTGAAACCGCCTTGAAACTCGAGGGCTCACCCCTCGTTTCAGAGCCTGGGTCTCTAAAAAAACCGTATGCGCCGCCCCACCTCAAGGATTGGGGCTCCCTGTCCGAGCTCACCGCAGGTGATCAGCAAAATTTTACTGATGTAGATTTCAATGGTGGTAGTCGCGCTGCTTGAAAGTATCATCACCTCTCCCAAGGTCGCCTCTTCTTATGGAACCTTGCCATCGTCTTTTTGGGCTGACGGTCACGAGCCGATTTCCTTTCAACATCGCTTTGCCACCGGGCCACGGCCCTGCTGAGCTCAGCTTGACCCGATCGGCGCATCCCTTCGAGCCCCCACTCTCTCCTCCCCTTTACGTTAGTGCTTTCCGTGACCGGAATGGAGCCAGCCTGGCTAGTCTTTACCGTGAGATCCCAGGTGAGCTCCTCTGCTTTCCCCACGCGGGTGACTTTCGAGTTCGCTCCAATCGCATCGATGGCTATTGGCCCAGCGTGCAGAGCGAGTTGGCAGAGCTCCGTCTCCTGGGGCCTGTCATGTCTTACTGGTTCGAGCTAAACGGTTTCATGGCACTGCACGCTTCCGCGGTTGTCGTGGATGGCCTCGCGATCGCCTTTGTCTCGAGCCATGGCGGAGGGAAGAGCGGCCTAGCGGCGGCCATGATCCAGGCTGGCGCCTCGCTTCTGACGGACGACGTGCTCGTGCTGGAAGAGCGGCACGATCAATGGGAAGGCCGCCCTTCGTATCCTCATATGCGGATGTGGCCCGATGAGGCTGAGTATTTCCTGGGAAGCTACGTGGATCTACCTCCCGTGCAGAAAGACACCGAGAAAAGAAGCGTTACAATCGGCGACGGCGGCTTCGGGTCCTTCCTCGACGCTTCCACGCCCCTCGCCTGCATCTATCTGGCGTCCCGGCGGCCGGAGGGAGACGGCCCTATCGAGATCCAGCCGGTTTCACGGAGCGAGGCGCTCATCGAGCTGGTCCGGCACTCCTTCTCGGCGCGGCTGGTCGAGGCGGCCGGGCTGCAGCCGGCGCGGCTGGACCGTCTGGCCCGCCTCGTCCGCGCCGTCCCGGTGCGG
>QHVW01000060.1 GCA_003223675.1 Acidobacteriota bacterium | reverse complement strand
GAAAATGCCTGAAAATAACGCCCGCGCCGGAGCTGCGGCGCGGGCGTCCCGGTTGTCGCCTCGTTCCGCACTCGTGAAATAAGGGTTTCATCCGTCCATGACCGACGACGACCGCGGCGGCGCGCTCGAGATCGCCGAGCCGTCCCCCGCTCTCCTGCTGCGGGAGGACGATGGTGGCACGGAGGCGCTGCTCGCCAGCTTGAGCCGCCTGCGGTCGGCGCTCGACCGCGAGCGGGCGGAGGCCCCCGCCCTGGCCGCCGAGCTCCTCGCGCTGGCTCCCATTGAAAGACGGGAGCGGCTGCGCCGCGACGGCCGCTTCCACACCTGGGGGCTCTGCGAGCTGCTGCTGGCCCGGAGCCTGGAGGCCGGCACCGAGCCCGCGGAGGCGGGGGCCCTCGCCACCCTGGCGCTGGCCGGCGCCGAACAGCTCGACCGCGAGCGGCACGCCGCGCCGGTGGTCGAGGACCTCAAGGCCCGGGCCTGGGCCGCGGCCGGCGAGGCCCGGCGGCGGCAGGGGGACCTGGCCGGCGCCGAGGAGTCGCTGCGCGCCGCCGCCGGCTGCCTCGCGCACGGCACGGGCGACCTGCTCGTCGAGGCGCGCCTGCTGGAATTCGAGGCGGCGCTGCGCCGCCAGCAGGGGCGCGGCGGCGAGGCGGCCGCCCTGCTCAAGCTGGCCGCCGCGCGCTATCGCGAGAGCGGCGAGGCGGATCTCCTGAAGCGGGCGCTCGCCACCCGCGACGAGCTCCTGCGGGACCGGATCTCGTAGTCAGATCCCGTAGTTGATCTCGTACAATCGCGGGCATGAAAAAGCTCCCGGCTTCCCTGCTGCTGCTCAGCCTGCTCCTCCCCCTCTCCGCTTGGGCCGCCGCGCCGCCGGCGCCGGTGGGCACCGGCGGCGCCGTGGCCGCGGCCGACCCCATCGCCGTCGAGGTGGGGCTGGCGGCCCTGCGCGACGGCGGCAACGCCGTGGACGCGGCGGTCGCCACCGCCCTGGCGCTGGCGGTGGTCTATCCGGAGGCGGGCAACCTCGGGGGCGGCGGGTTCGCGGTGGTGCGGATGGGGGGCGACCTCGCGGCGCTCGACTTCCGGGAGGTCGGCCCGGCCCGGGCGCGGCACGACATGTATCTCGATCCCCAGGGGAAGCCCGTCAAGGACGCCTCGCTCGTGGGGCCGCTCGCCGCCGGAGTCCCGGGCTCGCCGGCCGGCCTCTACGCCCTCCACCAGCGTTTCGGCCGGCTCCCCTGGAAGCGGGTGGTGGCCCCGGCCCGGCGCTTGGCGGCCGAGGGGTTCGCCGTCGGCGGCCATCTCCACCGTCTGCTGAGCAGCGAGGAGACCCGCAAGCTCCTGTCGCGGTTCCCGGAGAGCGCGAAGGTGTGGCTCCCGGACGGCGCCCCGCCGGCGCCCGGCAGCCTGCTGCGCCTCCCCGACCTCGCGGCGACGCTCGACCGCTACGCCGAGCAGGGGCCCAGGGGGATCACCACCGGCCCGGTCGCCGCCGCGGTGGAGAAGGCCTCGACCGCGCACGGCGGCGTGCTCACCGCCGCCGACCTCGCGGCCTACAAGCCGGAGTGGCGCAAGCCGCTCACCTTCGACGCCTTCGGCTGGCAGCTCGCCTCGATGCCGCTCCCCTCCTCGGGCGGCGTCATCCTGGGCCAGACCCTCGGCATGCTGGAGCGGCTCGGCTGGGCCAGGCTCCCCCGCTTCGGGGCCGACCGCGACCATCTGCTGACCGAGACCTTCCGGCGCGCCTTCGCCGACCGCTTCCTGCTGGGCGACCCCGCGACCACCCAGGCCACCGAGGCGCAGCTCCTGGCTCCCGACTGGATCGCCCGCCGGGCGGCGCAGATCGACCCCCGGCACGCCACGCCGTCCACCCAGCTCAAGCCCTGGCCGGACGCCGGGACGGCGGCGGCTTACCGGCCCGAGACGACCCATCTCTCGGTGGTGGACCGCGACGGCAACCTGGTGGCCCTCACCACCACCCTCAACGAGCTCTTCGGCTGCGGCCTGTGGGTGCCGGGGGCG
Source organism: Acidobacteriota bacterium (assembly GCA_003223675.1). GTDB lineage: Bacteria > Acidobacteriota > Thermoanaerobaculia > Multivoradales > UBA5704 > DATARR01. The sequence goes on along the minus strand of QHVW01000060.1, from coordinate 2,805 downwards.
GGGTTCTTCCTCAACGACGAGATGGACGACTTCGCCGCCGCGCCGGGCCAGCCCAACCTCTTCGGGCTGGTGCAGGGGGAGGCCAACGCCGTGGCGCCGGGCAAGCGGATGCTCTCCTCGATGGCGCCGGTGATCGCCTGGAAGGGGGACGAGGCCTACGCCCTCGGCGCGCGCGGCGGCTCGCGCATCCCCACCAACGTCATCCAGGTGATGCTCAACCTGCTGGTGGACGGCGATCCCCTCCAGGCCGCGCTCGACCGCCCGCGGCTCCACCACCAGTGGCTCCCCGACCGCCTGGAGGCCGAGCCCGATGCCCTGTCGCCCGAGACCCGGGCCGAGCTCGAGCGGCGCGGCCAGACGATCCTGATCTCCCGCGAGACCGCCAAGATCCACGCCGTCCACCGGCTCCCGGACGGCCGCGTGGAAGCCGCCTCCGACCCTCGCGGCTCCGGGATCGGCGGGGTGGTCACGCCGGAGCGATAGCCCGCCGCCGCTGGGATAGACTGGGACCAGGAGGTCCCCCATCATGCGAGCACTGCGGAGCTTCATCCTGTCCCGAGCGCTCGTGGCCGGTCTTGTTCTGACCGCCGGCGCGGGCGCGCAATCCCCCAAGACATTCTCCGGGCAAGTCGACATTCGTGAGCGGGAGATCCTCGTGAGCCTCCCCTCCAACCTGGCGAAGGCCCGGCTCCACCCCCATGACTTCCAGGTGCTGGTGGACGGCCAGCCGCGCGAGGTGGCGCGGGCGGAGCGGGTCTCCGCGCCCTGGACGGTCCTGGTCTACGTCGATCGCGTCCTGGCCAGCCCGGCCACCGCCTTCTCCTCGGAGGTCACCCTGGCCGATCATGCCCGGGACCTGACCCGCCTGGGCACCGTCGAGATCGCCGTCGCCGGCCCCGATCCCCGCACCTCGCTCCCGCCCACCCGGGACTCGCGGCTGGTCGAGCTGACCCTCGCCAACCTCTCCGCGACGGCGCGGAAGGAGCGGGACCGCGCGCCGGCCGGGCAGGGCGGCCCGCCAGCCGGCCCGGGGAGCCGCCAGCAGCTCGACAAGCTGCTCGCCAACCTGGCCTCCCGCCACCCCGCGGGACCGCGCGTCCTGTTCCTGGTGGCCGACGGCGCCGACCTGGCCCCGGCGGAGGTCGCCCTCCTCGAAGGCGGCACGCCGCCGCCCCCGGGCTCGCCGGAGGGCACGGCCACGGCGTTCCTCGACGCCGGCCGCCGCTTGGCCGCGCAGGGGTGGGTGGTGATCCCGATGGCGGTGAAGCCGGGGGACCCCGGCACGCCGATAGCCCCGCGCAGCGATCTGGACCGCGTCAACGAGAGCGCCTCCCCCTCGCAGCACACGAACAGCGGGCCGCCGACCCTGCGCAGCCAGCATCTCGCGTCGACGTCGCTCGCCTATCCGGGGGTGGTGGCCCTCTCCACCGAGCCGCGGCTGGCGCCCCTGCGCGCCCTCGCGGAGGGGACGGCCGGGGTGGTGATCGGCTATGACGTCCAGCTCCCGGCGCTCTTCGCGGAGCTGCCGCGCCGCTGGACGATCTGGGTCGCCGAGCCGGCGGCGCCCGCGGACGACCGCCTCCACACGCTCAGCGTCCAGCTCCCCGGCCGGAACGCGGAGGCGCGGGCGCCGCGCTGGCTGCGCTAAAGGGGGGTCGAGAAGGGCTCAGCCGGTGGCGCGGAGCTGCTCGGCCGCCTCGTCGAGGACGGAGCGCACGGTCTCGCCCAGCGTCTTCGGGGAGAACGGCTTCTGCAGGCAGAGGGGGGCGCCCAGACCGCTGTCCGAGAGGCGCTCGTCGTTGTAGCCCGACATGAAGACGACCCGCGTCTGCGGGCGCTCGGAGAGCAGGCGCTGGGCGAGCTCCGGCCCCTTCATCTCGGGCATCGTGACGTCGGTCAGCAGCAGGTGGACGGCGCCGCGGTGGAGCCGGGAGATGACGAGCGCCTCCTCGCCGGACCCCGCCTGCAGCACCCGGTACCCCCGGCTGACCAGGATCTGGTGGAGCACGGCCCGCACCTCCTCCTCGTCCTCCACCAGCAGGATCGTCTCTGAGCCGCGGTCGGAGACGATGGCCACGGGGCCGGTGCGGAGGCTCTCGGACTCCTGGGTGACCGGCAGGTAGATCGCGAAGCACGCGCCCTGCCCCGGCGCGCTGTTGACGAAGATGTAGCCGCCGCTCTGGCGGACGATGCCGTAGGCGGTGGAGAGCCCCAGCCCCGTCCCCTCCCCCTTGGTGCTGAAGAACGGCTCGAACACGCGCGCCTGGGTGGCGGCGTCCATGCCCGTCCCGCTGTCGGTCACCGTCAAGAGGACAAAATGGCCGGGAGGGACGTCGTGGCGGGCTGGCCGGTCGGCGGTGACCTCCAGGGGCGCCGTCCGCAGGGTGAGCCGCCCCCCCGCGGGCATGGCGTGACGGGCGTTGACGGCCAGGTTGACGATCACCTGCTCGATCTGCCCCGGATCGACCTTCACCTTGCCGAGCTCCGGATGGAGGCCGGTCTCCAGATGGATGTCCTCGCCCAGGAGCCGCTGCAGCATCTTCTCCAGGCCGGAGACGACGCCGTTCAGATTCATCACCCGGGTCTCCATCGGCTGGCGGCGGGCGAAGGCGAGGAGCTGCTTGGTGAGGGCCGCCGCCCGCTGCCCGGCCTCCTTGAGGCCGGTCAGGTTGCGGGCGAGGAACGGATCGTCGCGGTAGCGCTCGTACAGCAGGTCGCTATAGCCGAAGATGGCCAGCAGGCAGTTGTTGAAGTCGTGCGCCACGCCGGCCGAGAGGCGGCCGATGGCCTCCATCTTCTGCGAAT
>QHVW01000059.1 GCA_003223675.1 Acidobacteriota bacterium | reverse complement strand
TCCATCAAGTACCTGGTCTTCGTCATGCGCGCCGACAACCGGGGCGAGGGGGGGATCCTGGCGCTGATGGCCCTGGTGCCGCCGAAGATCCGGAAGTCCGGGCACTTCGTGCTGGTGGCGCTCGGCATCTTCGGCGCCTCGCTGCTCTACGGCGACGGCATGATCACGCCCGCGATCTCGGTGCTCTCCGCGGTCGAGGGGCTCTCGGTGGCGACGCCGTTCTTCAATCCCTACGTGGTGCCGATCACGATCGTCATCCTGTTCATCCTCTTCCTGATCCAGAGCCGGGGGACGCACGGCATCGGCAAGCTGTTCGGCCCGGTGATGATCCTCTGGTTCCTGGTGCTGGCCGTCCTCGGGGTGTTCTGGGTGGTGCGCGTCCCCTCCGTGCTGGGCGCCGTCAACCCGTGGCACGCGGTGCGCTTCTTCCTGGAGAACCGGGGGCACGGCTTCCTCGTGCTCGGCTCGGTCTTCCTGGTGGTCACGGGGGGCGAGGCGCTCTACGCGGACATGGGGCACTTCGGGAAGCGGCCGATCCGTCTGGCCTGGTTCGGCCTGGTGCTCCCCTGCCTGCTGATCAACTACTTCGGCCAGGGGGCGCTGCTGGTGACCCATCCGGACGCCTCGGCGAACCCCTTCTTCGAGCTGTCCGGCCGGCTCGCCCCGCAGTGGGTGCTCTATCCGATGGTCGTGCTGTCGACGGTCGCCACCATCATCGCCTCCCAGGCGGTGATCTCGGGGGCCTTCTCGCTCACCCGCCAGGCGGTGCAGCTCGGCTACATCCCGCGCCTCGAGATCGTCCACACCTCGGGGCGCGAGATCGGCCAGATCTACATCCCGTCGATCAACTGGCTGCTCATGTTCGCGACCTTCGGGCTGGTGCTCGGCTTCCGCGCCTCGACCAACCTGGCGGCGGCGTACGGCGTGGCGGTCACGGCCACGATGGTGATCACCACCATCCTCGCCTACGTGGTGGCCCGCCACGTCTGGGGGTGGCGGCGCTCGTTGATCGGTCCGGTGACGGCCTTCTTCCTGCTCGTCGACTTGTCGTTCTTCGGGGCGAACATCATCAAGGTGGAGGACGGCGGCTGGTTCCCGCTGCTGGTGGGGATCTGCGTCTACACCTTGATGGTGACCTGGAAGCGGGGGCGGAAGATCCTCGCCGACCGTCTGCAGGCGGATTGCCTGCCGCTCGAGCAGTTCGTCGGGAGCATCAAGCCGGATTTCCCCATCCGCGTCCCCGGCACGGCGATCTTCCTCGCCCGCGATCCCAACGGCACTCCTCCGTCCCTGCTCCACAATCTCAAGCACAACAAGGTCCTGCACTCCAAGGTGATCTTCCTGACCATGATCACCGAGGAGGTGCCGGCGGTGCCCGCGGAAGAGCGCTTGGAGATCCAGCCCCTGGGCCAGGAGCTCTACCGGGTGATCGCCCACTACGGCTTCATGCAGAACCCCGAGGTGCCGGACGTCCTCCGCCTGCTCCGGGAGAAGGGGATGCCGCTCGAGCCGATGTCGACCACCTTCTTCCTCAGCCGGGAGACGCTGATTCCCAGCAAACGGCCGGGGATGGCGATCTGGCGCGAGAAGCTGTTCGCGGTGATGGTGCGCAACGCCCAGCGTCCCACGGACTTCTTCCGGATTCCGGTCAACCGGGTGGTGGAGCTGGGGATGCAGGTGCGGTTGTAGGGCCCCTCATCACCCCGGCCCTCTTCTCCCAGCCCTCCACCGCCCTTCCGGGGAGAAGAGGGAGACCGGCTGCGGAATGCTGTCGTAGGGGCGGCCCTATGTGGTCGCCCTGTAACCTGCCAAGAACGAAACAGGGCGGCCCACGCAGGGGCGCCCCTACAGAGCCCCTCTCTCCCCGGCAGGGTGGGTGGAGGGATGGGAGAGAGGGGTTGGGGAGTGAGGGGCCTCAGTGCACCTCCCCCATCAGCCGCTTCACGGGCCGGATCAGCGCCACGGCGATCACGGTGAAGACCATGCAGACGCCGAAAACGGAGCCGAAGATCCAGGGGAGGGGGAACTTCTCGAAGACGCTGGCGACCTGGCCGCCGATGAAGTTGCCGAGGGAGTCGGCGAGGAACCAGACGCCCATCATCTGGCTGACCACGCGGGCCGGCGCGAGCTTGGTCATGGTCGAGAGGCCGACCGGGCTCAAGGCAAGCTCGCCGAAGGTGTGCAGGAGGTAGACGGTGACCAGCCAGAGCGGGGAGACCCGCCCCTGGGGGCCGGCGGCCAGCGCGGCGAACGCCACCACCAGGAAGCCGGCGCCCACGAAGAACAGGCCGTAGGAGAACTTGGCCGGGCTCGACGGCTCGAGCCCGCGCCGGCCGAGGGCGATCCAGAGCCAGGCGAAAACCGGCGCCAGCATCCAGACGAACGCCGAGTTCACCGACTGCAGCCAGCTCGGCGGGAACTGGAAGCCGAAGATCGAGGTGCGGGTGAAGCGGTCGGCGAACAGGTTGAGGGTGGAGCCCGCCTGCTCGAAAGCGGACCAGAAGAGGGCGGCGAAGACGAAGAACGCCGCGATCGCCCAGAGGTGCTTGCGCTCCTCGGGGGTCCACGGCTGGCTGAACAGGTAGACGAAATAGGCCACGGGGAGGAGCGGCAGGAGGTACTTCATCACGGTCATGATCGGGACCGGCAGCAGCCAGAGGACGACGCAGACCACGGCGATGACCGCGGCGGCGACCAACAGGTTGCGGAAATTGCGCGCGCGGGTCCCGGGGTCGAGGTTCGGCGCCAGCCCCGTCTGCGCGAGGTGACGGCCGCCGAGGACGTACTGGATGAGGCCGATCGTCATGCCGACCGCCGCGGCGCCGAACCCCCAGTGCCAACTGTTCAGCGGGTTGAAGCCGTGACTCTGGAGGAAGCCGCGGAACTGGACGCTCTGGCCCAGGAAGCCGCAGACCAGCGGCGCGCTGAAGGCGCCGAGGTTGATGCCCATGTAGAAGATCGAGAAGCCGGCGTCGCGCCGCGCGTCCTCGAGCCCGTACAGGCCGCCGACCATGGTGCTGATGTTCGGCTTCAGCAGCCCGGTGCCGCAGACGATCAGGAACAGGCCCAGGAAGAAGGCGGGCAGGAGGTGGAAGGTGAGGCTCACGTGGCCGAGGGCGATGAGGATGCCGCCGACCAGCACGCTCCGCCGCTGGCCGATCAGCCGGTCGGCGATCCACCCTCCCGGCAGGGCGGTGAGGTAGACCATCGAGGTGTACAGGCCGTAGATCGGACCCGCCTTGGCCGCGTTCCACCCCAGGCCCCCTTCGGTCACGGCCGCCGTCATGAACAGGAGCAGGATGGCGCGCATGCCGTAGAAGCTGAACCGCTCCCACATCTCGGTGAAGAACAGGGTCGACAGCCCGCGCGGATGGCCGAAGAAGCGGGCGTCGAGCGGAGTGACGGTCAGGTCGGCGTTGCGGGCGTACGTGCCGGTCGCGGGATCGGCGATTTCCAGATCGGGGGTATCGGGCATGGGCACCACCTGAAAGAAGCTGTCTCGTTCGTCGGGCGGAGAGAGTACCGCAGCGGGGGTCAGCAATCACGGTGCCAGGGCCGAAACCTCACCGTGCCCATCGCCCTCCCCCCTCCCGAAACCCCATCGCCTCAACCGCGTTCCCCTCTCCCGGACGGCGGGAGGGCGATGGGAGAGGGGACAGGGGTGAGGTTTCGGGAGGGCGGGAAGGCTCCGATGAGGGCCCGTCTGCTTCAGAGGACGCGCCTGTACCCGGAAGCGTTCACCTCGGCGGACAGGAGGATCGTAAATCATTGATTCTGCTGATCTGATCCCAATGGCATCTACTTTGCTCGATAAGGGAATCGGACACGCGATTCACCCATCCACCCGCGGCAGGGTTTCGCCGCGCGGCACCCTGGGGGAAGCCGGGCGCCCCCGCCCGGCTTCCCTCCCCTCCTCCAACTTCCCGGACGGCGTACAATCGCGGGCCTCATCCTGGAGGAATGGCATGAGCTCACCCGATCCGCTCTCTCCCCTGCGGGATTCCATCGCCGAGGTGGACCGCGCCTTGCTGGAGCTGCTGCGCCGCCGCATGGATCTCGCCGCCGAGGTGGGGCGCGTCAAGGCCGCCTCGAACCTCCCCGTGGTGGTGCAGGACGTTGAGGACCGGGTGCTCGGCCGCGCCCGCCAACATGCCGAGGCCTGCGGGGTCTCGGAGGACGTGATGGCCGAGATGTTCCAGGCGATCATCCGCGGCTCGGTCGAGCGGCAGTACCGGGTGGGGATCTCGCGGCGCGAGCAGCGCGGCGAGCGGGTGCTGATCGTGGGAGGCGCGGGCGGCATGGGGAGCTGGTTCCGCGGCTTCCTGGAGCTCGCCGGGCACGCCGTTGACCTCGCCGATCCGGCGCTGGGAAACCTGCCGCACGCGGAGGGGCGCTTCGCGGGCCTCCAGAAGGTGGCGGACCTGGACGCCTATGCCGCGGTGCTGGTCTCGGTGCCGCTCGGGCGCACGGCCCAGGTGCTGGAGGAGGTGGCGGCGCGGCGCCCCCGCGGACTGGTGGTGGAGATCGCCTCGATCAAGAACCCGCTTTCCGCCGTCCTCGCGCGGGCCCGCGAGCAGGGGGTGCGGACGCTCGCCCTGCACCCGATGTTCGGGCCCGGAAAGTCGTTCTACGAGCCGCTGACCTTCGTGCTGGCCACCCAGGGGGACCCGGCGGCCGAGAAGCGGGAGCTGGCGCTGCTGCTCGCCCACCCCTACACGAAGCTGGTGGCGGTCCCCTTCCCCCACCACGACCGGTTGATGGGGTGGCTCCTGGGGCTGGCCCACCTCTCGAACATCCTGTTCGGCGCCACCATCGCCCAGTCGGGGGTCGAGCCGGAGGAGCTCCATGCCTGCGCCTCGACCACGTTCAACCGCCAGGCGGCGACGGCGCTCAGCGTGCTCGCGGAGGATCCGGACCTCTATCTCGACATCCAGAACCTGAATCCGCACCGGCGCGAGGTCTACGCCGCCACGCGGGAGGCGCTCGGGCAGATCGAGCGCCTGGTCGAGGCGCGCGACCGCGAGGGTTTCCAGGAGCTGATGAACGCGGCCCGGCGCGCCCTCACGCGGGAGCCCTAGCCCGTAAGGGCTTGAGATCCCGCTCAGGAGCTCGTCTTCGCCGGCTTCTTGGCGGTCTTCTTGGCGGTCTTCCCGGCGCCGCTCGTCTTCGCCGGCTTCTTCGCGGTCCCCCCGCCACTCTCCGCGGAGGACGAGGCGCTCTTCTTCGCCGCCGCCCCCCGCTTGCGGGCCACCGCGGCGATCCCGGCCGCGGCGGCGGCGACTCCGGCGACCGCGGCGGCGGACGCCAGGACCTTCTTGTTGGCGGCGGCGCTCTTGCCCTTGGCCGCCAGCTTCTTGGCCGCCTTCTTCACGGCCGCAGCGCGGGTCTCTTTGTCGTCCTTAGCCATCGCAAAGCTCCTTTCTCAGAGCGATTCAAGAGATTTTGATATCGGGTGGAACAACTGCCCTGCTGGAGCGACCGTGTGAGCAAAAAGCGGGCCAGTTTCACCTCAGGGCCTGCTCCAGATCCGCGATCAGGTCGTCCGGGTGCTCGAGGCCGATGGAGAGGCGGATCAGCTCCTGGGGGGTGCGGGAGCCGGGGCCTTCGCTGGAGGCGCGGTGCTCGATCAGGCTCTCGACGCCTCCCAGCGAGGTGGCGCGGGTGAACAGGCGCGCGCGTCCCACCGCCCGCAGGGCCGCCTCCCGCCCGGCCGCGGCGCGGAAGGAGAGCATGGCGCCGAAGCCGGACATCTGGCGGCGGGCGACCTCGTGGCCCGGATGCGAAGGGAGGCCGGGATAGTGCACCGCCGAGACGGTGGGGAGCTTTTCGAGGGCCTGGGCCACGGCCAGGGCGCTCGCGGTCTGCACCGCCATCCGGCAGGCCAGGGTACGCAGGCCGCGCAGCACGAGCCAGTCGTTGAACGGCGAGGCGACCGCGCCGAGGAGGTGGCGCTGGTGGGCGATCCGCTCCCAGAGCTCATCCGCGCGGGCGAAGATCAGCGCTCCCCCCTGGACGTCGCTGTGACCGCCGAAGTACTTGGTGGTCGAATGGAGCACGATGTCGGCCCCGAGCGCGATCGGCCGCTGGAGCACGGGGGTGGCGAAGGTGTTGTCCACCATGGTCAGCGCGCCGGCCGCGCGGGCGAGAGCGACGGCGCCGGCCAGATCGACCACCCCCAGCAGGGGATTGGACGGCGTTTCCAGCCAGAGGAGCCGGGTCTCGGGACGGATCGCCGCCGCCAGGGCCGCGAGGTCGGCCATGTCCACGAGGTCCGAGCGGATCCCCCAGTTGGGGAGGAATTGCTCGGCGGCTTCGCGGAAGCCGTAGTAGACGTCGTGGGGCAGGAGCACGTGCGAGCCCGGCGGCAGGCTCTGGAGCAGGGCGATGCCGGCCGCCATGCCGGAGGCGAAGACCAGCGCCGCCGCCCCCCCTTCGAGCGGGAACAGGGCCTCCTCGAGCTGCTCCTGGTTGGGGTTGGACTCGCGGATATAGGTGTGCCCGCTCAAAGGGACGCTCTCCTCGTCGCGGGCGAAGGTGGTCGAGAGGTGGATGGGGGGGGCGACCGCTCCGGTCGAGGGGTCGATCCGGTGGCCGGCGTGCACCGCGAGGGTCTCGAATCTCATGACGGCGAGACTAGCGCGGCACCCCCGGAAAGGAAAAGGGCCGGCGCGCGAGCGCCGGCCCTTGTAGGGGCGGCCCGATGTGGCCGCCCTGGTGCGGAGAACGAAAACAGGGCGCCCACGCAGGGGCGCCCCTACAGCAATCGCCTTAGTGGCTTGCCCGCGCGGCGCAGCTCTGGATGGCGCCCTTCTGGCTGCCCGAGATGGTGCCGTTGGCCTTCAGGGTGTTGGTGAGGTCGGCGACGCAGCTCACGAACGCGCCGTGGTTGCCGGCGCCGACCGCGCAGTCGTTGATCTGGTCGGAGATGCGGCAGCCGGTCGGGAAGGTCGTGTTCGGCACGCCCGAGTTGCAACCGTCGATGATCACGGTGGCGTCGCGCGACGAGCCGATGCACTGGTCGACGCCGTCCGGCACGCCGTCGCCGTCGGAGAACCAGCCGATGTCGATCATCTCCTGGCGGGTCAGGTCGACGCTGTGGGTGAGGTCGGAGTTGATGTTGGGCTCCATGAGCAGGTTCGGGAAGGCGATCGGATCCCAGTGCGAGTACGAGGAACCCGAGACCAGCGGAACCGGGGCGTGGAGGAGCGCGCGGCCACTCGGATCGGCGCCGGCGAGGACGTTGAGGTTGACGCCGAGCGTCACGTTGACGTTGCCGCTCCCGAGCGCCGCCTTGACGGCGTTGCCGTTGGCCAGGGTGATGCGGACCGACGGGATGGTGATCGTGGGATCGACGCCGGACATGCCGGCCGGCGGGCTGCCGGCCACGTTGTCGGCGATCAGGACGGCGATGGCGCCGGCGTTCTGGGCGTTCTTCACCTTGACTACGAAGCCGCAGGTGCCGCGGTCGAGGAGGGCGATCTTGCCGGTGAGGTTATTGGTGATCGCCGAGCAGCCGTCCGTGGTGGACGGGCCCGCGATGTTGGCCGGGTCCTGACCGATCACCACGTCCCCGGTCACGCCCGGCGCGGCGAGGACAGGGCCGAAAGTCGCGGTGCCGACGCGGAAGGTACCCAGCGCGGCCGGCGCGTTGACGGTCACCAGCGGGGTGCCCGGCGAGAGCACGTGCGGCACGGCGGCGGTGACGTTGATGCCGGTCCAGATCACGTGGTTGGTGTCGAGGGTGGCGGCGGCGCGCTCGGCGTTGGTCATCTGCGGCCACGACTTGTTGAGCGTGGTGTTGAAGGTGTACTGCCCGTAGATGTCCGGGAAGCCGGCGAGCAGCGCGCCGGTCGACTTGTTGAAGAAGCCGGAGAAGCCGAGGCCGTGGCCGAACTCGTGGAGCAGCACGGTCACCAGATCGATGTTGGCGCCGTGGTTGTCGTCCAGGCCGTAATACCAGCCGGTGCCGGTGAGGCAGCCGGGCTGGCCGAGGTTGCTCTTGAACAAGGCGATGATGTCGTCCGCCGAGGTGCCGTTCGGGCCCGGGGAGAGGTCGGCGCCGGCCAGCTTGTTGGCGAGCGCCACGTGGTACCAGGTGTTCTGGATCTCGGTGTTCGGGAAGTTGCCGAACACCTGGATGGCGCCGGCCGAGCCGAGCACGGCGCTGGTGGCGGTGCAGCTAAGCGGCTGGAAGGACGACTGGATGTAGATCGTCACCGGGCTGTCCAGAATCGAGCCCCAGACGCTGGCGGCGTACTGGAAGGCGATCAGCCGCTGCTGGCCGACCGTGGTGCCCGGGTTGCCGCCGACCGGGGTGGCCGGCGTGGGATCGTTGAAGCCCACGCCCGCCGCGTTGGTGTTGACGATGACGATGTTGGCCGTGGCGAAGGCCGGCACGCTGCCCGCGAGGAGCAGGGCGGCGAGGACGAGGAGGCCGAGAACGCGATTCATCTTTCTCATGGCTCACTTGTCCTCGTAGAATGGCGTGGCGGTGACGAGGGCGTTGGCGTCGGCGGCGTTGTCCACGCAGACCTGGTGGATGGCGCCGTCCGGGCCCACCTGGGCGACGGAGATGTTCAGGAACGAGGTCCCGAGGTCGACGGACATCGTGCCGTCGGCGGTCATCTTGGCCTGGAGAGCGCCCAGAGGGCTCTGGAACATGGACTGCACCCCGGCGGCGAGAGCCTTGCTCT
>QHVW01000058.1 GCA_003223675.1 Acidobacteriota bacterium | reverse complement strand
CGAGCTCGCGCTGGATCTCCCGCTCGGTCCTGGTGTCGAGGGCGCTCGTGGCCTCGTCCAGTAGCAGGATGGCCGGCCGGTGGACCAGGGCCCGGGCGAGCGCCAGCCTCTGCCGCTGGCCTCCCGAGAGCGAGGCGCCGCCGTCGGCGAGGATGGTCTCGTAGCCCATCGGCATCACCACGATGTCGTCGTGGATGTGGGCCAGCTTCGCCGCTTCCACCGCCCGCGACAGCGGCAGGGTGGGGTCCGAGAGGGTGACGTTCCCCCGGATGCTGCTGCCGAAGAGGTAGGGGTGCTGCGGCACTACCCCCACCTGGCGGCGCACGGAACGGAATTCCAGCTCCGCGAGGTCGATGCCGTCGAAGAGGATGCGCCCCTCGGTGGGCGGATAGAGGCCCACCAGCAGGCTCGCCAGGGTCGATTTGCCCGCTCCGGAGCGCCCCACCAGGGCCACGAAGCGGCCGGGAGGGATCTCCACCGACACCTCGCGCACCGCCAGCGGCGCCAGCGGGCCGTAGCGGAAGCTGACGTTCTCCAGCCGGACCCCCCCCTTGAGGCGCGGCGCCGGCTTGACGGTCGCCGGGTCCTGCTCGCGCGGCGTCTCCAGCACGTCCTCCAGGCGGTCCATGTAGCTGCCCAGGAGCTGGAACTGGAAGGCGTTGGTGATCAGGGTCGAGAGGGGCGTCAGGAAGCCGGACGCCAGGGCGTTCAGCGCCAGCATGGTGCCCAGCGAGAGCTGCCCCTGGAGCACCTGGATGCCGCCCCAGACCAGCACCACCAGCGGCGAGGCCGTCCCCAGCGCCGAGAGGATCGAATCCACGAAGGCCTGCAACCGACCGCGGGAGAGCGAGATGTTGAGCACGTCCACGTAAAGGTGTGACCACTGCTCCACCGACCGATGCTCGGCGCCGGCCGCCTTCAGCGTCTCGATGCCGGCCAGGAGGTTCACCTGATAGCTCTGCGAGCGCGCCTCCGTCTGCAAGGAGCGCGACATCAGGTCCCGCGTCTTCTTGCGGGTGAACAGGAAGAGGCCGACGCGGAAGGCGCCCAGCAGCACCACCAGCAATCCCATGCTGGGGCTCGCGGCCAGGAGGAGGACCAGATAGAGGGTCACCATCAGGCCGTCGAGCACGCCGGAGAGGGCGCCCGAGGTGAGGATCTCGCGCACCGTGGCGTTGCTCCCCATCCGCATGATCAGGTCGCCGGCCGAGCGCTGCTGGAAGAAGGCGTAGGGGAGGTCGACGAGGTGGTCCAAAAAGTCGAGCGTCATCCGCGCGTCGAGATGGGTGCGCATGTAGAGCAGCAGGAACGAGCGCAGCAGCGACGAGAGGAAGCTGAAGCCCACGATCGCCCCCAGGCCGGCCGCCATCACCCAGAGGAGCTGGACGTCGCCGCGCGGGATCACCCGGTCGACCAGGGAGCCGATCAGCAGCGGCACGGCGAGGGCGAAGAGCTGCACCATCCCGGAGGTGACGACGACCCGCTGGAGGACGTCCGAATGCTCGCGCAGCAGCTTGAGGAAGCGGTCCCATTTGCGGGGCTCCCCCTTCTGCGGCTCGAAGTCCTCACTCGGCTCGAAGGTGAGGGCCACGCCGGTGAACGAGCGGCCCAGCTCGTCGCGGCTGACCTTCCGGCGCCCGCCCGCCGGATCGACCAGTTGGGCGCCGTCCGCCGTCAGGTGCTCGAAGACCAGGAAGTGGTTGAACTGCCAGTGCAGGATCGACCCCGGCGAGAGGTACTTGAGGTCGTCGACCTCCTCCACCTTGACGCCGCGCCCCCGCAGGCCGAAGACCCGGGCGGCGGAGAGGATGGCCATGGCGTCCGCGCCGTCGCGGCCGAAGCCGGTGATCTTGCGCACCTCGTCGAGCTTCAGGTGCTTGCCGTGGTAGGCCAGCACCATGGTGAGGCTGGCGGCGCCGCAGTCGCTGGCCGTGTTCTGCTGGATGAACGGCACGCGCTTGCGCCGCCCCGTGAAGGCGAGCTTCTGCAACGCCGGGAAGCGCCGGTGGAGCGGCTCCTCAGGGGGCCGCAGGGTCTCGTCCGGCGTCATCTCCGGGCCCGTCTCAGGCATCATCGGTCCCCTCCCGCGCCTCGAAGAACGCCTTGAGCGCCGGGATCAACGTCACCAGCACGCGCTCGGAGCGGATGCGGACCTCGGCCTGCGCCACCATCCCATCATGATAGCTGCGCGTCTTGCCCTCCGCCTCGAAGGTGTTGGACGGCAGGTGCGCCTCCACCTTCACCACCGGGCCGGCGAACTGTACGGAGTCCCCGAGCGCCTCGCCCAGATAGCGCCGGGCCTCGGCGGGGCCCACCACCTCGTCCCCCACCGAGTCGACCGTCAGGTGCTGATAGGCATAGCGGTACCCCTGGACCTCCATGCGCAGCGGCATGCCGCGCTTGAGCAGCGGCCGGTACTGGCCGGGCAGGAAGACGACCACGGTGGGGCGGCTCTCGCCGCGGACCACCGAGAGCAGCGACTGCCCCGGCGAGATGTGCTCGCCCACCCGCACGCGGAGATCGCTCACCACGCCGGCCACGGGGGCCCGCAGCTCGCGCTCGGCGAGATTGGACCGCGCCAGCTCGCGCTCGGCGCGCAGCGAGAGCAGCGCCTGTTGCGCCCCGGCGTCCGCCGGATCGCGCAGCCGGTTGATGAGCTGGAGCTCGAATTCGTGATCGATCCGTTGCAGCTCGGCCGCCTCGCGGGCGCCGTAGAAGCGCACCAGCAGGTGCCCGGCGTCCACCCGCTCCCCTGAGGAGACGAGCACCTGGCTCACCGTGCCGTCGGCGGTGGCGGTGAGGTCGTTCCGCCCGCCCATGCGCACCACGGCCGGCCCTTCCGCGTAGTCGTGGATCCGCGCGATGAGGGTGAACAGCAGCCCGGCCACCAGCACGAAGACCAGCAGGCGGTAGGTCCAGCGCATCCAGCCGGGATCGACCCGCAGCACGTCCCCCTCGCCGCGCAGCCCCACGTTGTGATGCTCGACCGCCTCCTCGCGGAAGAGCGCCGCCACCGGCAGCCCCTCGGCGTCCCCCTCGGCGAGCCGGAGCTGCGCGAAGGTCGGCGCCGCCTGCTCGGCGAGCAGGGTGAACCCCTTGACGTCCTCGTCGCTGAACCCCCGCTCCTCGGCGCGGCGGACGGCGGCGAGCACGGCGAGGATGCGGCCGTCCGGCCCCAGCACCGGCACCGCCGCGAAGCGCTCGTCCCCGCGCGCTTTTGGGTCGTCCGCCTCGCGGTCAAAGCGGGGATCGCTGCCGATGCGCTCGATAGCGAGCGGCCGGCCGGTGCGCACCACGAAGCTGACCAGCCCCACGGCGGCGCTCTCGCGGCGCTCCTCCTCCAGGTCCGCGTCGCGCGGCGGCTCCCAGAGGGTCTCGGTGGCGGGATCGTAGAGCAGGCAGTAACCGCGCTCGGCCTGGAGCATCTCCTCCACCGCCTCGGCCGCGGCGCGGGACACCCCTTCGGGCTTCCTCTGCGAGGAGATCGCCTGGGTGGCGGCGAGGAGCCGGCGCGCGAACACGATCCGCCGCCGCTCGTCGCCGTCCCCCCGCTGGGCGGCGGCGGTCCAGCGGCTGCCGGCGCTGCGCAACAGGGCCATCAGGTCGGCCGCCGGCACCGGCTCCTGGCTGAGATAGAAGATGCGGTCGCGGTCGATCAGATCCTGGAACAGAGTGGGATCGGGACCGCCGGCGAGGACCAGATTGAGCCGCGTCTCGGCGCCGGGGGTGGAATCCGCCTCCTCCAGCAGCCGCTTGGCCCGATCGCCGGAGACGGCGGCCCCCAGGGCCAGCACGCCGATGGGCTGCGCCCCCAGGAGGCGCAGGGCCTCCCCCTCGGAATTCGCCACGAGCAGGTGCAACTCGGGCCCGAGGTGGCGCAGGCAGGCCTCGACCGTCTCACTGTCAAAGCCGGTCAGCAGCGCGGTGGGAACCGTCTCTCGAATCTCGAGCCTCCTTGGCGTCGGCAATCCACAGGGCGGACGCCTGTAGATTGTACCCCGGCCGTCAACCCCTTAGTGGTTTGAAACCAGGCGCTTCCCCGGTAAACTTCCCACTGCGACAAAAGGAGAGCTCGATGCATGGAAAGGTCGTACCTGCCCTGCTCCTTGCCGTGGTATCCCTCGCCTCCTTCGCCGCGCCCGCCGGCGCCCAGACCGCGCTCCAGTTCGGCGCCTGTCCACCGTCGAACGGGCTCCCCGACGCCGGCCAGCAGTGCGCCACCCTGCAGGTCCCCCTCGACTACGCCGACCCGAACGGGAGGAAGATCACCGTCGCCGTCTCGCGCGTGCGCGCCGCCAATCCGGGCAGCCGCCGCGGGGTGCTCCTTCTCAATCCGGGCGGCCCGGGCGGTCCGGGGCTCGATCTCCCCGCAATTTTCGCCGCCCTGATCCCCCGGAGCGTGCTCGACCGCTACGACCTGATCGGCTTCGACCCCCGCTTCGTGGGCGCCAGCACGCCGGTCTCCTGCGGCCTGTCCGACGAGGAGGCCTTTCAGGCGTACGTACCCCTGGAGCAGCCCGGCGGCTTCCCGGCCACGACAGCGCTCATGCGCAAGATCGCCGGCGAGTGCGCGAGCGCCGCGGGCGACCTGTTGCCGTTCGCCACCACCGCCAACACGGCCCGCGACATGGATCAGATCCGCCAGGCGCTGGGCGAGGCGAAGATCTCCTATCTCGGATATTCCTACGGCACCTATCTCGGCGCCGTCTACGCCGCGCTGTTTCCCGACCGGACCGACCGCTTCATCCTGGACAGCTCGGTCGACCCCGACTGGGTCTGGCGCCAGCAGTTCCGCGCCTGGGGATCGGGAGGCACGATCCGCTTCCCCGACTTCGCCGGCTTCGCGGCCGCCAACAACGCCACCTACCATCTCGGCAAGACCCCCACCGCGGTCCGCAGCCTCTATCTCCGCCTCCTCCGCCGTCTCCAGAGCCATCCGCTCCACTTCCCGAGCGGCTTTGTCGTGAACGGCCCGCTCTTTCAGGAGATCACGTTCAGCGAGCTTTATTTCGACGACTCGTTCCCC
>QHVW01000057.1 GCA_003223675.1 Acidobacteriota bacterium | reverse complement strand
AGCAGGTAGAGGACCGTGGGATAGAGATCGAAGACGCTGGCCCCCTGGATCTCCAGCCCGCGCCGCACCGGTCCGCCCCGCATCAGCAGGATGCCCGGGGGCCCACGCCGGTGCTGGGTGTAGAGGCTGTGGACGATCGTGGGGCTGTGGCCGTGGTCGGAGGCGATGATCACCACCGTATCCGGCCCGGCCGCGGCCAGCAGCCGGGCGAGGAAGCCGTCGGAGCCGAGGTAGATCCCGGGGATGATCCCCCCCTTGGCCGCGACGTCTTTCGCCTTCGCTCCGAAGAAGCGCTCCGGCTCGTACCACTTCCAGAACCAGTGCTGGTCGCTGTCCGGCTGGTGGGTATAGAAATTGACCAATTTCGGATGCGGACGCTCGGCCAGCAGCTTGAGGAGCGCCGCCGACTGCCAGTTGAAGTCCCCGTCCTTGAGGAAATCCCGCATCTCCCGGAAGAGCGACGGGGGCTGAACGAACAGGGCCACCTGGGGGGACGGCCGCTCCGCCATCTCGTCGAGCCCGTAGGAGAGGAACCAGCTCTCACGGTTCGAGGGGCGCGGCGCCGGGAAGGAGTAGAAGTAGCCGTCCACCACGCCGGTCGAGAGCCCCGCCCGGTCGGCGATCTCCCAGAAGGGGGGCGCCGCCAGCGAGAAGCGATTGACCGGGATCTGGCTCGCCAGGCCCAGCGGCGCCACGAGGTCGGACAGCTCCTTGAAGTAGGTGCGGTGGACCGGGTAGAGCCCCTTCGACGCCATGCCGGGAAAAGCGATCTGGTAGAAGTCGAGGACGCCGTGCCGCTCGGGGGTCATCCCCGTATAGATCGAGGCCCAGATGACGGCCGAGTTCGAGTCGTGGATCGATTCCAGGGGGCCGGACGTCCCGTCGCGGACGATCCTGGAGAAGGTGGGAAGCTCACCCCGGGCCATCATCGGCCGCGCCACCCGCCAGTCCGCGCCGTCGAAGCCCACGAAGATCACCTTCAAGCCGGTATCCATGACGGGGATCGCGGGAGCGTCCACCTTCGGCTTCACCGGCGGTTCCCCGCCGCCGGCATAGAGCGGCGCCGCGGCGTGGACCGCGATGCCGATCACGAAGAGAGCGATGGCCGCGAGCCCCATCCCGTCGGACCGGAGCGCCGCGAAAAACCGGAAGAGCAGCCAGGAGCCGAGCGCCACGCCGAAGGCGATTGGGAGGGCCAGGAGCGCCAGCACCCCCGCCATCCCCCACCGGCCCGTGGGATGGAGCGGGGCCTGGTCGTAGGTCAGCCCGTAGAGGAAGAAGACCTCCCAGAAGAACAGGTTGAAGGCCAGGAGCCCCAGCCAGAGCCCGCGCCGCCCCTGCGTCTCCGGGCGCGAGAACGGCATCGCCGCGAGGCCCGCCAGCGCGAAGAAGGCCGCGCCCCAGAGGCCGTAGAGCAGGAGGAAGCCGGCGTAGGCGATCAGCGCGTCGCGCGCCGAGCCGAGATGGTTGTGGACGACGTGCACGAGCGAGAGCACGGCCCCGTAGAGGAGCGCGCCATAGAGGAAGCCGCCGAGGCAGGCGTCTCGCAGGGCTCGCAATCTCATGCTGACGGTCTTTTACGGAAGAGGCGCAAGAAGAGTCTAGGGGTCTACCCGGGTCTCCGAGACGGTAGCAGATGGGGGGCGGCGGGGACAAGCCGGTTTGCCGGTTGAGGCGTCCTGCCCTGCGAGGCCTCACCCCCTGGCCCCCTCTCCACTTCGTGGAGAGGGGGAACCTGTCTGCAAATCCTGCCGCGCTCAACAATACCTTCCTATGTGGGCCCTCCCTCTCCACGAAGTGGAGAGGGACCGAGGGTGAGGCTTCGGAGGGCAGGACGCTCCGAGGGCACCGCCGCCCCTACCCCATCAGCTCGTGATACTCCTTCGCCGTTTCCGGCATCGGGGCCTGGCCCAGCTCTTCGAGAAGGATGCGGCAGAGCTGGTCGTACTGGCGCCGCACCAGGTCGCGCCGCCCCTGCCGGGCGTAGAGGCGCATCACCTCGACGTGGATGCTCTCCTGGAACGGATCCTCGATCAGGTAGGAGCGGAAAGCGTCCATCGCCTCCTCGTTGCGGCTCAAGGCTACGTAGAGATTGCCGAGGTCGCGCAGCAGATCGAGATAGCGCCGCTGGTACTGCTCCCGGCGGAGGGTGACCCAGGCTTCGTAATAGCCCTGGAGGAAGGACCCGCGGTAGAGCTTCCAGGCCCGCTGCCAGGCCTCGGCCGCCGCCTCGGATTCGCCGCGCGCGGCGAGCTCCTTGCCCTCGTCCGCGAGGCGGTTGAGCTCCAGGATATCGATCTCCCAGCCCACCTCCGGGCTCAGCTTGTAGACGCCGTTGCGGAAGAGCAGCGGCGCCGGCCGGTCCTTCCCCCGGCTCCCCCCCTCCAGGGCGCGGCGGAGATGGCTCAGCGTGGGGTGGAAGTTGCGCTCGATCGTGCGCTCCCCCTCGGTGGGCCAGACCGCCTCGATCAGCTCCTCCCGCCCCGCCTGGCGGCCGGGCGAGGAGGCGAGGAAGGCCAGCACCTGGAAGGAGCGCCGGAGCCGCCAGTCGAGGTCCCGCTCCCCCTCCTCGTCCCGCTGCCGGGCGAGCGGGCTGCCCAGAAGCCCCAGGATGTAGACGGTCGACGGGGTGGCGGGGTGCCCCTCGGGAGAGGCCGGCGGGACGTGGGCGCGCGGCGGCAACCGGCGCCGGCGGCGCTCGCGCTCCAGCGCGGCGGCCAGAAGGCGCGGCAGGCAATCCCGCTCCGGCCCCTCGATCCACAGGCCGCGGTCCTCCAGCAGCTCCCAGGCCTCCTCCCCGGCGCCGCCGGCCGCGGGCCGGGCGTCCGGCGCGTCGAGCAGGAGGTCGCGCTCATCGTTGGCGAAGGTGTCCAGCACCTCGTGGCGGAGGAAGGAGCGCACGGCGGGGATCTCCAGCAGCGTCTCCGGCCCCGCCTTTTCGAGCCCCAGGCCGCCGGTCGCTTCGAGCGCCAGGCGGAGCGGCCGGTACCAGCCGTCGGTCGCCGCTTGCAGGGCCTGAGCAGCCTGGGGAGAGAGGTCACCGCCGACCAGGAGACGCCAGAGCCCGGCGATCTCGCTACGGCTGAGCAACATCTCCTGGGGGGGCACGACGCCCTGGGAGAGGGCCGACGGCCTCGGCCGCTGGTCGGTGGCGAGCACCAGCCGCTGCCCGGGGAGCAGCCAGCGCTCGGCCTGGGCGAGCCGTTCCGGGTCCGGCCGGCCGCTCGCCACCAGCCAGCGGACGCCGACCTCGCGCGCCCCCTCCAGGGCCTCCCGCAGGACCGCCTCGCTGCCCACCGCGGCGAGCGGCAGCCCCAGGGCCTGGCGGCTGAACCGCGCGAGCAGCGCCTCCAGGACGGCCGTCCGCCCGCTCCCCGGCCAGCCCCAGAGCTGCACGAGGGGCGAATCCAGCGCCGCGATCCTGGAAAGCAGTCGGTCAGCGGATGGGAGCTGGGCGGGCTCGGACATCATTTACAACAATTTACAACGAATACGGCAAACCCGGCGTCAACCGCTCTCCGGGTCGGGCTCCGGCAGGGACTCTATCAGGCCGGAGGCCAACAGCTCCCGCGACAGCGCCGCGAGGCACCGCGTGGTGATCTTGCCGATGCTCGACTCCCGGTACCCGAGCATCTGCGCCACCTCGGTCGGCTCGTACCCCAACCGGAACCGCAGCCGGAGCACCGCTCGGCACCGGCGGGGGATCCGGTCGAGCAGGCTCTCCAGATCGCAGATCATATCCGTGCGCTCCTGCGACGGGGCCATTGGAGCCGACAGCAGCTCCAGGAGCGTCGAGTCGACCGCGTTGTAGATCCGCCGCCGGTAGGTGCGCCAGTACATCAGGCAGTGGCGCTTCACCGTGCCGAACAGCCAGCTCTCCGGGTCGCGCACCCGCTCCCACCGGTACAGCAGGGCGAGCAGCGCCTGCTGCAGCACGTCCTCGGCATCGTCGCTCGGGATGTGATAGTGCGTCAGAAGCCGCTTGAGCTTCGGTTCCACCGCCTTGAGGAAGTCCTCGAAGGTGGTGACGGTCTCGGTGGGTTCCGGAGTAAGCATCCAGGACAAAAAATATGGGACTTCGGTATAAAGCCCAAGTTAACACTCTTCTGAAGAGCTGTCCAGCTTATAGCTGGTCCGGAATCAAAGATTTCCGGAACGGAGGAAATCACGTACCTGCTGCATGTCTTCCCAGGTGGGGCGCTTCAGGGCCTGGTTCCGCAGCAGGGCCGCCGGGTGATAGGTGACCATGGTCGGGACCCCCTGGACCTGGTACCACTGCCCGCGCATGCGGCCGATGGGCGCGTCGTTGCCGAGGAGAGCCTGCGCCGCGACCTTCCCGAGCGCCACCAGCGCCCGGGGGCGGACGAGCGCGATCTGCCGGTCGAGATAGCCGCGGCAGGCGGTCAGGAGCTCGCCGGCCGCGCCCACGAAGGGGAGCCCCTGGCGGTCCTCGTCGGCCCCCGGCCCCTCGCCGACGAACATCAGCTCCGCGGTGGGGTTGCCGGAGCCGAAGACGACCTTGGTCCGCCCCTCGGCCAGCCGGCAGCGGGTGCAGGCCTCCGCCACCCCGGCGAGAGCGGCCAGCTCGGCGATCCGTCCCGCGGCCTCCTCGTCGATCGGAGCCGGAGGAGAGGGGACCACGGGAACGGGAGCCGCCGCTGGGGCAGGGACCGCCGCGGAGGCTTTTCTGGGGTTCAGGTAGACCTCGCCGTATCCCATCTCGCCCAGGTAGGCGAGGAGGTCGGCGAGGGCTGGCCGCAACGAGGTGCTCACCGGAAGAGTCTAGCCGCGAACAGATCGAAGAGCGAGGCCGCCAGCTCTGATTTGGGCCGCCGCGAGAGGAAGACCGGCTCCCCCTCCCGGCGGTAGACGGTGACCTCGTTATCGCCGCTGCCGAAGGCGATGTCCGAGCGGGAGACGTCGTTGGCGACCAGGAAGTCCGCCCCCTTGCGCTCCAGCTTGGTCCGGGCGTTACGCTCGAGATCGTGGGTCTCCGCCGCGAACCCCACCAGGACGGCGCGCGGCGCCACGGCCCGCAGGCCGGCCAGGATGTCCGGGTTCTCCGCCAGCTCGATCGCCGGCAGCCCCTGCTCCTTCTTGATCTTGCGCTCCGCGGCCTGGCGCGGCCGGAAGTCGGCCACCGCCGCCGCCATGACGATCAGGTCCGCTTCCGCCGCGTGCTCGTGGACCGCCCGCTCCATCTCCCGCGCGGTGGTGACGTCGATCCGGATCACACCCGGCGGAGCGGCCAGCTCGACCGGCCCGGCGACCAGGATCGTCCGCGCCCCCCGCCGCGCCGCCTCGGCCGCGAGAGCGAAGCCCATGCGGCCGCTCGACCGGTTGCCCAGGAAGCGGACGGGATCGACCGGCTCGTGGGTGGGACCGGCGGTGACCAGCACCGTGCGTCCCGCGAGCGGCCCGCCGCCGGCGGCGGCCGCGATCACCCGCGCGATCTCCTCCGGCTCGGCCATCCGCCCCATGCCGACCTCCCCCGAGGCGAGCGGCCCCTCGACCGGCCCTGCAAACCAGACCCCCCGGCGCCGCAGCGTCTCGACGTGCTGCTGCGTCGCCTCCTTGCGCCACATCTCGGAGTGCATGGCCGGAGCCACCACCAGCGGGCCGGCGAAGGCGAGGGCGGTGGTGGTCAGGAAGTCGTCGCCCAGCCCCAGGGCCAGCCGGGCGAGCACGTGCGTGGTCGCCGGAGCCACGCACAGCACCTCGCCCCAGGCCGCGGCCGTGATGTGCTCCTCCTCCCCCGAGCCGGTCGCCGCCAGGTACTCCTCCTGGTAGACCCGCTGGCCGGAGAGCACCTCCAGCGTCAGCGGCGTCACGAAGGAGACGGCGCTCCGGGTGAGGGCGCACCGCACCTCGTGCCCCCCCTTGCGGAGGAGCCGCACCAACTCGGCCGACTTGTAGGCGGCGATCCCGCCGCTGATGCCCAGCAGGACTCTCAAAGGTCGGCTCATGGCTCTGGAAAATGTAGGGGCGGCCCTATGTGGCCGCCCTGTGGTTTCAGACCAGGGCGGCCACATAGGGCCGCCCCTACAGATCGTTGTCTGCCTAGTGTACCTCGGCCGGCTGCGGCTCCTCGGCGGCCGGAGTCGAGCGCCACCCGGGTGGGCTTGCGCTTCCCGGCCTCCACCTTGGGGCGGGCGCCCCGCATGAGCTGCTCGGCACGGCCGGCGGCCACGAGCACACGACGGAACTTGCTGTCCATCGTCGGCCCTTTCTCATCCATAGGAAACGTTCTCCTTGGCGGCGTTCCGGATCGCCGCCCGTTGACTCATCTCATCAAAGCGTCTAGGTCGGAGGAATCTGGCTCCGGTCCTGAAAGTCGCGCAGGATCTCCTGGATGCGGAGCTGCATGCGCTCCCGCCGGTAGCGCTTCTCCAGGATGATTGCGGCGAGCGCCTCGCTCGCCCGGCGGGCATCATCATTGATGATAACATATCGATACCGATCGTAACGATTGACCTCTCCGACGGACACCGCCAGGCGCCGGGCGATCGTCCCGTCGTCGTCCAGCCCTCGCCCCCGCAGCCGCCGCTCCAGGGCCTCGTAGCCCGGCGGGAGCACGAAGATGCCGTGCGCCTCCGGGACCTTGGAGACCACCTGCTCGGCCCCCTGGACGTCGATGTCCAGCAGGACGTCGATCCCCCGCTCCAGCCGCGGGAAGACCTCCTGCCGCGAGGTGCCGTAGTAGTTGTCGTGCACCTTGGCCCACTCCAGGAAGGCGTCGGCCTCGATCATCCCCAGGAAGGTGGCGTGGTCGACGAAGTGGTAGTCCCGGTCGTCGATCTCCCCCTGGCGCGGCTGCCGGGTGGTGTGGCTCACCGAGAAGGCCAGCCCGCCCAGGTCGGAGAAACGGCCGTTCACCAGATTCTGGATGAGGGTCGTCTTGCCCGCTCCCGAGGGGGCGGAGAGGATGAACAGCTCGCCGGGTGTCATCAATTCGCTCAAAAGGTGCCGGAGGAGGGTACGGCCGCGCGGTATCGTATCACCTACTCCACGTTTTGCACCTGCTCCCGGATCTGCTCGCAGAGGACCTTGGCGTCGAGCACGGCGCGGGTCATCTCGGCGTTGCGGCATTTGGCGCCCAGGGTGTTGAGCTCGCGGAAGACCTCCTGGGTGAGGAAGTCGAGGCGCTTGCCGGCCGCGGCGGATTCCCGCATGACGGCCCGGAAATGCTCGACGTGCGAGCGCAGGCGGTCGATCTCCTCGCTGACGTCGCTGCGGTCCACGAGCAGGGCCACCTCCTGGGCGACGCGGGTCTCGTCGAGGGGCTGGCCGCCGAGGAGCTCGGCCAGGCGCCGCCTCAGGGCCGCCGCCATCTCCTCGCGCACCGGGCCGCGCAGGGCGTCGAGCCGGGCGACCGCGTCGTCCACGCCCCGGAGCTTCTCGTCCATCACCACGACGAGGCTCGACCCCTCCTTCTGGCGGCTGGCGACGAGCTGGGCCACGGCCTCGCGGGTCACCCGCAGCAGCAGCTCCTCGTCCTCCGGCGTCCACTCCTCCACTCCGAGATCAACCCGGAACGCCTCGGGCAGGCGCATCAGGTCGCCGGCGGAGAGCCCGCGGTCGATGAGCCCCCCCTCGACGAGCTGATGGACCGCCACGTGCGCCTCCCGGATCACGCTCATGTTGACCTGGACGGTCGCCTTGCGCTCCGCGATGGGCCGCAGCTCCACCCGCGCCTCGACCCGGCCGCGCGAGACCTCCTTACCGATCGCATCGCGGAGAGCCGCCTCGCTCCCCCGCAGCTCCTCACCGATACGGAGCTGGAGGTCCAGGAACCGGTGGTTGACCGCCCGCAGGCTCACCGTGATCCCATGCCGGGCATTCTCCCCCGACGCTTCGCCGTAGCCGGTCATGCTTCGCATAGGTGGGCCTCAGCTCCTAGTCTTATCGGATCGGCAGCTTCCGGAAGCGGATTGCCCGATCCTCAATGGTGATGGCATAGCCTTCGGCCAGCCTTGACTCCAGCTCGTGCCTTGCTTCAAGGATTTTCCTGCCCACAGCCTCCCGTTGTGTTTCCGACAGCCTAAGGGTCACTAAGCTAGGGCGATCCCAACCATTCAGGGCAAGAAGGGCCGAGAAATCAAGATCCTGCGTGAGAACGGATCGTTCGTTCTTCCGGGCATGGTCCAAGATTTCCAGATCCAGGGCTGAGGGAGACAGCTCTTCCCAAACCCATACGACGTCCCACCCTTCCGCCCGCAGCACCTCGACAGTGATGGGAGAGATGTGAAGATCCGCGATGAAGCGCAGAGACCCCTCCCATCAAGCGATCTTCACAAGTTGATCCGAAGCCAGCCAGGCCGCATACTGAAGAGCCTGCCGGATGTCTTCTTCTTCCAGGAAAGGGTAGGATTTAAGAATCTCCTGGACAGAGTCTCCGTTGGCCAGCATCTTGAGGAGGAAGCTCACCGTGAACCTCATGCCACGGATCGTGGGTTGTCCCAGGCAGATCTCGGGATTGATGGTGATGCGGTCCAATTTCTCCATAGGTCAGCCCTCCTGCCTTCCCCCTGATGGTAGCAGGGAGAGCCTGCGAAGAGTTTCGATGTCTTGCTGAAAATCTTCCTCTGTGTAGTGAAGGTAACACCTCTCCCGCTTCAGGAACGCATCGGTCTCCAACCGGGTCTGGAAGCCAAGCATCCGCCGGATCTCCGCTGCGGTGAGGATCTCAGCCCGATACGACTCCGCCGCCAAACATTCCAGGAGCCGGCGAGGCAGGTCAACCCCCTCCGCTTGGAGCCTCTCGGCGATGTCATCTGGAATCTGCACCAGAATCTCCATCCCCCTCCCCCTTTGCCTGCGTCGATCCTACCACGCTACCTGCAAGCGCCTCCGCCGCCGCCGCCGCCCCGTCCAGCCTCCGCTTGAGCTCCGCCGTGGCCACCCCCAAGTCCCCCCGGCGCTCCACGGTCAGCGGCTCGCCGTAGACGATATGCACCTTCGAGAACGGCAGCGGCACCAGGAAGCGGTCCCAGGAGCGGAGCAGCTTCGCCCGCGAGGCCGCGATGGCCACCGGCTGGATCGGCAATCCGGTCGCGGCCGCCGCCAGGATCACCCCCGGCTGGACCTCGCGGAGCGGCCCCCGCGGACCGTCCGGCGTGAAGGCGATGTCCCACCCTTCGGCCGCCTTGCGCAGGAGCGAGCGCATGCCCGCGATCCCTCCCCGGCTGCTGGAGCCGCGGCTGGAGTCGATCCCCAGACGGGCCACGGTGCGGGCGATCAGCTCGCCGTCCCTGCTCTGGCTGATCAGCACCGAGATCCGCTTTCCCTGGTAGGCGTAGGGCATCAGCAGCAGATGGCGATGCCAGAAGGCGAGGATGAAGCGCGTCTCCGTCCTCTCCCACTCCCGGACCCGCTCGTCCCCATGGAAACGGAGGCGGACGGTCGCCCGCAACCCGCGGATGAGGTTGGCCGCCAGGAACGAGATGAGGGCGGTCTTCACACCCGGAACTGGAGATCGAACAGCCGCTTGTAGGAGCCGCCGAGGGCCAGCAGCTCGCGGTGCGAGCCCTCCTCGATGATCCGGCCGGCCTCGATGACCACGATGCGGTCCGCCCGGGTCACGGTCGAGAGGCGGTGGGCGATCACCAGCGTCGTCCTCCCCTGGATCAGGTTGTAGAGCGCCTTCTGGACCAGCGCCTCGGACTCGCTGTCGAGGTGCGAGGTCGCCTCGTCGAGGATCAGGATCGGCGCGTTCTTGAGCAGCGCCCGGGCGATCGCCAGCCGCTGCCGCTGGCCGCCCGAGAGGCGCAGCCCCGACTCGCCGATCACCGAGTCGTACCCCTTCGGGAGCTGCATGATGAACTCGTCGGCGTAGGCCGCGGCGGCCGCCTCGCGCACCCGCTCCAGCGGCAGGTCGGAGCGGCCGTAGGCGATGTTGTGGCGCACGGTGTCGTTGAACAGCACCGTGTCCTGGGTGACGATGCCGATCAGCGAACGCAGGCTCTTGAGCTTGAGGTCGCGGGTGTCCACCCCGTCGATGGCCACCCGGCCGGAGACCGGATCGAAGAAGCGCGGCAGCAAGTTGACCAGCGTCGACTTGCCGGCGCCCGAGGGGCCGACCACGGCCACGATCTCCCCGGCCCGGATATCGAGCGAGATCTCGCGCAGCACCGGCCGGTCGTCGTAGGAGAAGGAGACCCGCTCGTAGGCGACCCCGGAGCGCACCGTCTCGGCGTCGCGCGCGCCGGGCCGGTCCTGGATGTCGTTGGGGATCGCCATCAGACGCGACACCCGCTGGCTGGCGGCGGTGGCCTCCTGGAGGATCAGGTTCACCTTGTTGAGCTTGCGGATGGGGTCGTAGAGCATGAACAGGGTGGTGAGGAACTGCACCAGCTCGGGCGCCGAGAGCTGGTGCGCCCGGATCGCCTTGCCGGCGTAGATCAGCAGCGCCGCCGCGCCGATGACGGCTAAAGATTCGACCACCGGCCCGGCCGAGTTGGCCAGCATCTGCGCCCACAGGTTCACCCGCAGGTGGCGCCGCGTCGCCTGGCGGAAGCGGTGGAGCTCGAAGTCCTCCATGCCGAACGCCTTGACCACCCGGTGGCCGCGCACCCCCTCGGCCATCAGGCTGGCGAGGTCGGCCATCCGCTCCTGGCTGCGGTGACTGGTGCGGCGCATCCCCTTGCCGAAGCGCACGATGGGGATCAGCAGCGCCGGCGCCACGATCAGCGCGATCAGGGCCAGCCGGAAGTGGGTGGAGAGCAGCAGGGCCAGCAGCGCCACCAGGGTGAAGGACTGCTGGAAGAGGTCGAGCAGGCGGTTGGCGACCGCGTTCTGCATCATCGCCACGTCGTTGATCACCCGCGCCACCAGCTCCCCCGAGGGGTGGTCGGCGTGGAACCGGCTCGACTGCTCCAGGATGCTGCGGTAGAGGTCGTTGCGGATGTCGGTGGTCACGCCCAGGCCGATATTCTGGAAGGCGTAGCCGGAGACGAAGTCGGCGAGGCACCGCAGGAGGAAGACCAGCACGAAGAGGGCGGGCAGGAAGTAGACCACGTTGTCGCGGTTGACCCCCAGCCGTCTTTTCACGGACTCGTAGGTATCGTCGATCTGTTGGGCGACGTTGAGCCGCTTCTTGAGATCGGCCACGATCCCGGTCTGTGGCCGTCCCTCGTGGTGCTCGGTCAGGCTCCCGAGCGGATTCGGCATCTCGTCCCCCGCCAGCAGCACCTCGCCGAAGATGGGCTTGATCAGGGCGGCGGTCCCCGCCGTGGCCGCGGCGTAGACGAGGATGCCGGCCGCGGCCAGCATCGCCCAGCCGGCGTAG
>QHVW01000056.1 GCA_003223675.1 Acidobacteriota bacterium | reverse complement strand
GGTCGGCTGGGCGAAGCGGGCGAACAGGATGCCGGTGGCGAGCGCGAAGCCGAGCAGCCCGACCAGCGCCTCCAGGGTGACCAGCAGGTTGGCCGCCAGCCCCACCGGGTGCATCACCCCGTAGCCGATGGTGGCGAAGGTCTGGACGCTGAAGAAGAAGTCCTCCAGGTATTGGGTGGGGAGGCTGACGGCCGTGGAGCCCGCGATCTGGCCGGGGCCGCACAGGAAGTAGGCGAAGCCGAAGACCGCGTTGGTGAGCAGGAAGAAGAGGACGACCAGCCCCAGGAAGCGCGGCCAGGTGGTGGTCAGCAGCGAGTGATAGGGGCTGAGCGACTCGAAGAAGCGCAACCCCTCGCGCACCACGTTGAAGCTGCCGTCCTTGTTGAGCAGCCGCTTCCGGCTCTCCCGGGCGACGACGGCGCCGAACCCGAGGTCGCGGTTGGGGTCGTCGGAAAGGGGTGGCGTCCTGGTCTCGGCGAGGGCCATGGCTCGCGAAGCATAACGCAGGCGGGACGATCCGCCCGCCAGACCCGGCAGCCGGTCAGCCGTTGACGATCGCGTCGAGCGAGGAGGCCGCGCCGGCGCGGAGGGTGAGCTCGGTGAGCGCCTCGATCGAAGCGACCGCCTCCACCCGCCGCAGGAGCTCCTCGGGTCCGCGGAGCCGGGACGGGAGCAGGACCTTCAACACCCAATCATGGATCGCGAAGGCTCGCCACCCAGGCTCAGAACGCGTACGAGGTGCCGACGAGCAGCACGTCGCTGTCGAACGGATGAGTCCCGACGACGCGGCTGAACGAGATGCGGCCGCGCCAGTGGGCCGCGAAGCGCTGGCTGGCGCTGAGGCTCGCCAGCCCCGCCAAGTGCCGGGTCTTCTGCCGCTGCTCGCCGAAGGTGTCGACGATGGCGTAGGGGCCCACGCCGACCGCGAGCGTGGTATTCCCCTCGTGCCAACGGCGGGCCAGCCAACCCTGCGCGGAGAAGCCGTCGCGGTGGAGCCTGCCGGAGGTGCCTTCGTCTAGCCAGGCGAGGGTCCATTCAAACTGGCCGCCGGAGGTGCGTCGGAGCTCGACGCTTTTGGCGACGCTTTTCTCGGATGAGAAGCTGTTGGCGATAGTGACACCCGCCAGCGCGGAGAACTGGTAGCCGAGTGGCTCGACGTCCTCTTGGTTGCCCTCGTCGCCGCGGAAGGTGTAGCCAAGGCCGTACAGAATACCGGTCGTCGCCGGCTGGTCCGTGGAGGCCACGCGGTTGACGCGGAGCTGGTGCACCCAGCGGTGCCCGAGCTGCCACGAGAGCGCCGCACTGTAGACGAAGCCCCAACCGTGGGAATCGACCTCGCGACGATCGCCAGGCTGCTGCGTGGTGTCGAAGTAGTAGTAGGGACCGGCGCCGACGGCGAGCGACATGCGGTCGAATTTGGTGCCCAGCCAGAGCTGGCCGGCGAGGCCGTCACGGTGATGGTTCGTGAGGTGCCCCTCGTTGATCCAGGCTGCGCCGAGCCCGAGGCCGTGATAGACGGGGTGCTGATAGTCAAGCGACCATGTATAGGATCGCTCCGCTGTGTCGCGATCCTCAAGCCCGCCGGCGAGCACCGAGAAGCTCTGGGCGCGGGCGCCCGCTGCAACGAGGACCCACAGCGCCGCCAGAAGCACAGACGGCGCGAGGGGGACGGTCCGCCGCCTTTGGCCGCACGGCGCAAACGTGATCATCAACATAGCGCAAGCTCCTTGCCGGAGACTCCGGCAGGAGAATGTGATAATGCAAGGACGGCGCCGACCTTGGTCTTCCAACCCGTGGGTCCTGTCCTTCGGGTCCTTTTCTGCCCTAGTTTTCCGAGCGTTTAATTCTTGAGCCACAATGATTTAGGGCCCAATCTGTGGTATGATCTCCTGAGATGGCGCTGCTCTCCGCCGAGGCGCTGATCCTCGACGTCACCGATCTCCACGACCGCGACCGGATCGTCACCTTCCTCACCCGCGAGCGCGGCAAGAAGCGCGGCGTGGCCAAGGGCGCGCGGGTGAAGCATAGCCGCTTCGGCGGCCAGCTCCAGCCGCTCGCCAAGGTGGTGGTGACCTGGTTCGAGAAGGAGGGACGGGACCTCGCCCGCATCTCCTCGGTGGAGCTGGTGCGCACGGCCCATCCGATCCAGACCGACCTCGAAGGCATCCTGCTCGGCAGCTACCTCGCCGACCACCTGCTGGAATTCGCCCAGGAGGGGGAGGGGGCGGACCACCTCTTCCGGCTGCTCGACGCCACGGTCCAGGCCCTGATCGCCGGGGTCGACCGCGACCTCGCCACGCGGTACTTCGAGGCCTGGGTGCTGCGGATCGGCGGCGTCTTCCCGGCCCCCTGGGAGTGTCCGGGGTGCGGCAGGCCGTTCCCGCCGGAGGGGGCCATCCTGCCGCGCTCGGGGGAGAACCTGCTCTGCTTCGACTGCGGCGGCGTGGTGGGGCTGCGGATCTCGCCCGCCACGCTCGACTTCCTGCGGCGCATCGGCCGCGAGGGGCTGCCGGCCGTGGCCGCCGCCAACCCCCCCGCGCCCGCGGTGCTGCGGCAGGTCGAGGAGCTCTGCGCGCAGGTGCGGCGGTACTTCCTCCAGCACGAGCTGCGCAGCTACGGAGTCATCCAGCAGACACTGGCCCGGCTGTAGGATAGGATATGATCTCCACGGGTGGGCCTGACTCCGCGATGAGGATCGATGCCGAACAGAGCTCGGAGAAGCTACAATCCTAAGCGGGCGCTGGTCGCCGAGAAGCCTGGGGCGGCGGAGTTGGTCGCTTTGGCGGAGAAAGTTCGATATACCGGGAACCCGGAGCATAAACGCAACCCAGGAGATTTTGGCTTGACACCACCCTCCGCGCCGCGAGCCGACAAGACGCTGTGTGACAAGGCGGGCATCCGGTCAAAAGCCGATGCATTGTCCGCCCTGCGCCGCGGCGTGCTGGAAGGGCTGATCAGCAGTCAACGGCGTGGTGCGTTCCCGCAGAATATATGGACGGTCGCCGACGATGGGGCCGTGTTCGAAGCGCAGCTCGACAACCAGGAAGCCGGTACCTATCATGGCTATCCGATGCCTGAAGCCGACCCGTTTCGCGAGGTCATCCTGCACGCCCTGGAAGCTCGATGAGCGACTTTGAGATCATCGTTCATAGCTGGCTTGCCCGCGAGCACGGCGACGAGATCGCGCGCGCAACGTTTGGCCAGTTAGAGCTGAGAAGCGGCGACCGTTCTCTGACCTTAGTCGAGGATCGGCTCGCCCGCTCGAACCGCAACTTCGTCAATCTCTCCGCGTATGACCTCGCGATCTGGCTTGCGAACAATTGGTGGCGGTTGCGTTGGGAGCCTGAACGGCCTGGAGCTGATTGGCGTATGGCCCATTCGCTGGCAGCCATCGGTGAAGGCTATGTCTGGCCGGATGTGACGCTACTCAGCGATGGGGATCAAATATCGATTCAAGCCAAACGGACCGGCGACAAGCCCTGGGAGCCCATCAGGTATCTGGAAAGCGGGGAGTGCGTGTTGTCAGGGGACGAATTCGAAAAGGCGATAGACAGCTTCATCGATACCGTTCTGGCTCGACTTGCCGGCTGCGAGGTTCTACGGACCGACTTGCACCTTCTGTGGCAAGAATTGAGCACGGAACGTCGCGAACCGGCGCTCGCATCCCTTCGCAGACTGGAAGCCCTGGCGGGCTTTGACGCCGGAACCGCCCCTGATTCGCTCATCGACAATCTGCTTGCGCATGCCGACGAGGAGGGACGTACAGCCGTGGAGGAGGTTGTCGCGGAGTATGGCGGCACCGCGGTCGAGATCCTCAGACAGTTGGAAGATAGCCTGAACAAGTACGGTATCAAGCTGGATAGTGCGAGCGTGAGAGACCTGGGGAGCTATCGAGACACTTGGTGTGCCTCTGGGCTGCCATGGGAGCAAGCTGAAAAGGCGGCAAGGACAGCGCGTGAAATCTGGGACTTGAATGGTCACCCGGTGTCCAACGGCAGGTTGACCGCACTTGTCGGAGCAAGCCCCACTCTGATCACTGGGCTGGCCCCAGTCGATGTGCCGATGTCGGCTGCCCGGCGGAATGCATACGAGCAGAAAGCCTGGAACGTAGTCCTGAGGTCCCGTTGGAAGGAGGGCAAACGCTTTGACCTTTGCCGTCTTATCGCCGATGGCTTGGTGGCTCCAGACGATGAATTGCTGATGCCTGCGACACACGCCAAGACGAGCCGGCAGAAGTTTCAGCGCGCTTTCGCACAGGAATTTCTCTGTCCCTCGAATGCGCTCTTGGAGTATCTTGGCGCATTGCCGCCGGAAGACGAAGAGATTGAGAACGCGGCAGAGTATTTTGAGGTTTCGCCGCTCTTGATTCGTTCCAAGCTTGCCAATCAGGGCATTCTGCCGCGCTTCTAGCGGAGCTTGCCGAAGATCATTGCCGCTTGCCCCCGAGCTCACCCTCTGGCCCCCTTCGTAGGCCCACGGACGCGGGGGCGACAAGACGCCCGGGACAGGATAGGATTCGCCAGCCATGCAAACCTTTCAGGAGCTGATCCTCAAGCTTTCGGAGTTCTGGGCCCGCGAGGGGTGCGTGCTGCAGCAGCCGCTCGACCTCGAGGTGGGTGCCGGCACCATGCATCCCGACACCTTCCTGCGCGTCCTGGGGCCCGAGCCGTGGCGCGTGGCCTACGTGCAGCCCTCGCGCCGGCCGGCCGACGGCCGCTACGGCGACAACCCGTTCCGGCTCGGCAAGCACCACCAGTTCCAGGTGATCCTCAAGCCCTCGCCGCTCGACGTGCAGCGCCTCTACGTGCGCAGCCTGGAGGCGATCGGGCTCGACCTCACCCAGCACGACCTCCGCTTCGAGGAGGACAACTGGGAGGCCCCCACGCTCGGCGCCTGGGGGGTCGGCTGGCAGGTGATGCTCGACGGCATGGAGATCACCCAGTTCACCTACTTCCAGCAGGCGGGCGGCCTGGAGCTGAAGCCGATCAGCGCCGAGATCACCTACGGCCTCGAGCGGCTCACCATGTTCCTCTCCCTCTCGCAGAGCATCTACGAGATCGACTGGGTCGAGGGGCTCAAGTACGGCCAGGTGCGCAAGCAGGAGGAGTACGAGCTCTCCCGCTACTACTTCGAGCTGGCCGACGTCGGCTTCCTGGCGGGCCAATTCGACGGCTACGAGCGCGAG
>QHVW01001051.1:1342-2640 GCA_003223675.1 Acidobacteriota bacterium | reverse complement strand
CCGGATTCAGGGCTTGGAATTTTGCCCCGTCAGGGGCGAAGGCATGTGGCCGGGGGCGTGAGCCGCTTCAGCTTCAGATAGCGGACTCCTAAAACCCATTGAGCCCCGGAGCGCAGGCAGCTTCGTCAATTCAGAAGCCGTCCTGGGTGGGCTGTTCCGCCCGACGGGCCTTTCGCCAGGGCCGGCGAACGCCTCTGCCCGAGGGTGGGCCGACCGCCGACTCTGCAGAGTCCCCTATCTCTAGGGGAAGCAGCCCGTCATAAGGTTACGACGGCTCGCCGATCAAGAACACCAGGGCCGTTCCCTCGAAAAGTCTCGCGCAAAGCGGATATACTTTCCTCGGCTGATTTCCTAGAACAAGAAACGCACCGGCTGACGGAACGAGGCCAGTCCGTCTTCGGGCAAAGCCAGGATTTGGAGGTTCCGTTTGCTGACGCTCGAAGAAATGCTCAGGGTTGCTGCGGATCGGGGACGGAGATTGGAGATCGTGATCATTCACGGTCGTCCATACATCAGCGACGGGTTCTCACGCCCCTATCCCTGCCCGATGACAGCCCGTCGCACTCTCCTTCCCACGCAGTTCATCTATGGCTTTTGTCACCACTTCGGGTTTGCGCCCATTGACTTCAGTCTCGATCCGGATCCGGACGATTAGGCATAGGCCGGGATCAGCAGTGCTTCAACAGGAGGAGGTGCAAACCAATCGCGTATACGCTGCAGAAGGCTCGTCCTGGCCTTGATGGGCTCGACGCGGGCTTTCAGCGCCTCATAGAGGCGCCAGTATTTTTCGGGCGCCCGCTTGAACCCCTCGAACGGGGTCCGGCCTTCCTGCTTGTCCAACGCAACGACGGCCTCAAGTTGCCCAAGGAGCTCGCGTCGGAGATCTTCAACAGTCTCCGCGAAGCTGACGATGTCGTACTCCAGGCACCGTGCTACCCAGAGACCCTCTTCTCGGAAGACGATGGCGGTTATGGTGATCGGCATGGCGTTTCCTCCTTGGCCTAGTATAGCCGGACGCCGTCCATCTCGTGACACCTATTGCACATCCAAAGAGAACGACGGCGCCTCTCTAGAAGATAGTTGCAGAAAGCGGATACGTTTTTCGCTCTGATGTGCTGATCCTGGACTGGAAATGCCCCAATGGACAGCAGGGGCACCAAGGACTAAGAGTCTCTGCAAGCACGTTGTCCCTGAAGGTCCCTTGGTCCCTGCTCTGACTCTGCTGCGGAGGGGGAATCGTGGGCTGGCTACCTGACCGCGGAGCCAGGAGGGCTTTCTGGTGCTCTTGTCACCAGTCC
>QHVW01001051.1:0-1110 GCA_003223675.1 Acidobacteriota bacterium | reverse complement strand
CACCGCAGAGGGGCGGCAGAAGGCGCTGGAGGCTCTGGAGAGCACGAAGCGGAAGATGTTCCCGGAGCTCTCGGGGGTGCCGGTATGATCTGGGGAATCCTCGGGGGCGTCCTCCTCTCGCTGCTCGCGTCGGAGCTCTACGATTCCTGCCCGCGGCTCACGAATCTGCTGCTCAGGTCTGCCAGTTGTCGTCTTCCGGCTGAGTGCCGGGACCGCTACTGGGGAGAGTGGATGGGGGAGTTGGATTCTCAGGGCGATCTTGGAAAACTGCGGAAGCTTCTGTGGGCTCTTTGGGTCTTCCTCTGTAGCTGGCAGATGGGGCGGACGCTGCAAAGCGCGGTCGAACAGGCCAAGTCACTTGCTTTGGAGCAGAGTCGTAAAAACCCGAAGCGGCTTAGTTTTAGGGAGATTATCGGGCGGCTCGTCGAATTCGACGTCGACGGAGAAGAGCCCTTACCGCCGGTTGGGTTGGAGCGGAGGGCAGGCGCAGCCATAGGCGGCTCCCCGTCCGAAGAGAGCCGGCGCCGCGCCTGACCTCACGTTGACACGCCCCCCTGCCTTTGCTACCCTACCCCTCCCTTGGCAGACCGCCGAGAGGTTGAGGACTTCAGGCCCATAGCTCAGTTGGTTAGAGCGCTACGTTGACATCGTAGAGGTCAGCGGTTCAAGTCCGCTTGGGCCTACCATGGTTTCTTCAGGAGTGGAATTCGACACCGGAACGAACTGGTTGAACACTTGAGACCGCACCCGTACGGTGGCCGATTCAGCCTCATGCCCAGGCGCTTAGCTCAGCTGGTTAGAGCGCTACCTTCACACGGTAGAGGTCAGCGGTTCGAGTCCGCTAGCGCCTACCATCCCCCCCGCTCGTGATCTCCTCCGGCGCGGGCCGCGGCCCGGGTTATCCTGAACTACCAGATCTGCCGTTTCAGATCTTGAAGGGCGTCTGATGGAGACGATGACTGAAGCTATCGATTTGACCCTGCCCGACGGCTCCGTGCGCACGGTGCCCGCCGGCACCACGCCGCTGGCGGTGGCGGCCGCGATCGGCCCCCGTCTGGCCAGGGACGCCGTGGGCGCCGAGCTCGACGGCCGGAAGGTCGACCTGCGCCT
>QHVW01000055.1 GCA_003223675.1 Acidobacteriota bacterium | reverse complement strand
TCGCGACGGTGGAGATAGCCGCGCGCGAGCCCCGGGCCGGAGAGGTAGAGCTCGCCGGCAGAGCCCATCGGCACGGGCGCGAGCGTCGGGTCGAGCACGTAGGCGCGGCCGTTCGCGATGAGCCTGCCGATGGTAACCGCTCCCTCGGCCAGCGGTCGGCGCACCCGCCAGGTGGAGGTGAAGACGGTGTTTTCGGTCGGGCCGTAGCAATGGATCAGCTCGACCTCCGGCAGCGCCGCGAGCGCCCGCTCCAGGTGGGCGCGCGACATGACGTCGCCGCCGATCAGGAGGTGGCGCAGCCCCGCGAGCCCCGCCAGGCCCTCCTCGACGGCGACGTGGAACAGCCCGGTGGTCAGAAAGATCGCCGTCACCCCGTGGCGCTCCACCTGCTCGTAGAGGTCGCCGAGCGCGAAGCGCCCGGGCGGCGGCAGCGCCACGCAGCCGCCGTTCACGAGCGGCCCCCAGAGCTCGAGCGTCGAGGCGTCGAAGGACAGGAGCGCTATCTGGAGGAAGACGTTCCCGGAGCCGAAGGGGAAGTAATCCGTCTCGCGCACCAGCCGCACCACCGCCTCGTGAGTCACCTCGACGCCGTTGGGCGTCCCGGTCGAGCCCGAGGTGTAGAGGACGTACGCCAGGCTCTCCGGCCGCACGTCGGCCGAGAGCTCCTCCTCCTCCTCCACCTCCGCGGCGGGAGCCTGGGCCCCCTCCACCATCGTCCGCATCAGGGCCCGCGTGTCGCCGTCGTTGGCACGGTAGACGCCGGCCAGCCGATCGACCAGCACTTTCGCCGGCTCATCGGGGACGAAGCGGGCGCCGAGCCGGCGGGCGAGGTCCCGGGCCGTCGCCGGATGGACGGCGAGGAGGTCGACCGCGAGCTGCGGCGCCTTGCCGGGCAGCGACGCCAGCGAGCGGGTCGTGCCGACGACCGCCGCCGGCGCCGCGTCCTCCAGCAGGAGCTCCAGGCGCTCCCGCGGATAGGAGAGGTCGATCGGCAGGTAGGCGCCGCCCGCCTTGAGAACGCCCAGGACCGCCGCCACCATCTCCGCCGAGCGCTCCAGGTAGAGGGCCACGCGCGACTCCGGCTCCACCCCCAACCGCCGCAGCCGGCGGGCGATGCGGCCCGCCTGCCGGTCGAGCTCGCGATAGGTGAGCGCCCCCCCGTCCCACACCACCGCCGGCGCGTCCGGCCGCGCCGCCACCTGCTCCTCGAAGAGCTTGTGGAGCGCGCGGCGCGGGAAGGCTGACGCCGTGTCGTTCCACTCGGCGAGCATCTGGTGGCGCTCGGCCTCGCCGAGGAGCGGCAGGCGCGAGAGCGGCAGATCCGGCGCCGCCGCGGCACCGGCCAGGAGCGCCGCATAGTGCTCGAGAAGGCGCGCCGCGGTCGTGGCGTCGAAGAGGTCGACGGCGTAGTCGAGCGCGAGGAGGAGCTGCGGCTCCCCTCCTCCACCCTCGACCTCGCGGACGGAGAGGGCGAGGTCCACCGCGAGCTCGCCGGAGGGGAGGCGCTCCAGTCCCTCGGCCGGCGGCACTGCTGCCGGCCCGGCGAAGAGCACCTGGAGCGGGGCCTCGAACGGCAGATCGGCATTCGCGAGCGCCGCACGCAGGGCGCCGTCCGCCAACGCGACCAGCCGCTCGAAAGGCGGATCGCCGGTCCACTGGATGCGTAGCGGCAGGAGGCTCGTGGGGCCGGCGGCCCCGATGACGAGATCCTCGGCGCCGCTGTAGCGCGCCAGGAGGGCGGCGAGGCCGGCGAGGAGGAGCACGTCGAGCGAGGCCCTCTCTCGCCACGCCGCCTGCCGCAGGCTCGCCGTGGCAGCCGCCGTCAGGCGCAGCGCGCGGGTGGCGCCGCGGAAGCTCGAGCCGGGAGGACGCGGCCGGTCCGCCGGCAGCTCCAGCATCGAGTAGTGGTCTGCGGGGGTGAGATCGGTGATCAGGGGGGATTTCATCTCGCTTTTAAAACCTTTAAACCTTACGCGAAAGACACAAGTCTCCACGGCCCCCCGCGTAAGGCCAGTATATAGAAGTGCGACGAAGGGCTTGGGCGTGGACAGCTCCTTGGAGTGCCTGGCAAAACCGGCGTCGCCAGTCCTTGTATAGGGGCGCGGCGGGCCGGATTCTTGTGCCATCATGACCCGATGAAACCGCGGTTTGATGGGAGACGCCATGACGCCCACGGCGCTGAGGACATCTGAGCTGGGCGCCACCGGTCTCAAGATCACCCGCGTCGGCTTCGGCGCCTGGGCGATCGGAGGCGGTGGCTACGAGGGGGGGTGGGGACCGCAGGATGACGAGGACTCGATCGCGGCGATCCACCGCGCCCTGGCTCTCGGGGTGAACTGGATCGACACCGCGGCGCAGTATGGCTTCGGGCACTCGGAACGGGTCATCGGGCGCGCCCTGGCCGGCGTCGAACCGCGCCCCTACGTCTTCACCAAGGGCGGGCTGCCCGAGGGACCGGGGAGGACCAAGACACGGAGCCTCCGGCGCGACTCGCTGCTGCGCGAGGTGGAGGGCAGCCGCGAGCGCCTCGGCGTCGAGGTCATCGACCTCTACCAGATCCACTGGCCGGTCCCCGATGAGGAGATCGAGGAGGGCTGGTCGACGCTCGCCGAGCTGAAGGAGCGCGGGGTGGTGCGCCACATCGGCGTGTCGAACTTCAACGCCAGACAGCTTCGGCGAGCGCAGGCCATCGCGCCGGTGGAGACCCTGCAGCCGCCGTACTCGCTGATCGACCG
This sequence comes from Acidobacteriota bacterium, assembly GCA_003223675.1. Taxonomy (GTDB): domain Bacteria; phylum Acidobacteriota; class Thermoanaerobaculia; order Multivoradales; family UBA5704; genus DATARR01. Next base: position 7,405 of record QHVW01000055.1, on the reverse strand, counting down.
CCGGATCGAAGTGGAGCTCCTCCCCGTCGCCGAGCGGGAAGGGATCGGGATGATCGTGTACTCGCCGATGGCCTCCGGCCTGCTCTCCGGCGCGATGACGCGGGAGCGGATCGCGGCGCTGCCCGCGGACGACTGGCGCCGGCACAGCGAGGAATTCCGCGAGCCCCAGCTCACCCAGCACCTCGAGCTGGTGGAGCGGCTGCGGCGGGTCGCCGCCCGCCACGACACCACGCCGGGGGCGGTCGCGGTGGCCTGGACCCTCCGCAACCCGGCCGTGAACGGGGCCATCGCCGGCTTCCGGCGCCCTGAACAGGTCGATCCGATCGTGGCGGCGGCGAACCTCACGCTGGACAAGCACGACATCGCCACGATCCTGCGGAGGAAGTGAGACCGCCGGGGTGGGTCGCGGGAGCGCGCTTCACGCCTTCTCCGACTTGCGCCGGTAGTGCTGGGAGATTGCGCCCGACGCCAGGCGCTCGGTCGATAGGAGCTCGAGGCGCTTCGAGCGCGTCACTCCCTCGAACAAAGTGGGACCGTGGCCGGCCATGACGGGATGAACGAGGAAGCGATATTCGTCGATCAGGTCGAGGGCCTCGAGCGCGCCGGCGAGCTTGTGTCCGCCGAGAAGAATGCCGCCAGGCGTCCGTTCTTTGATCTTCGTCACCGCCTCGCGGAGATCGCCTTCGACGAGGTGCGTGTTGGACCACGAATAGTCGCGGCGCGAGGTCGACACGACGTACTTCGGTTTGGCGTCGAGCTTGACCGCCCACTCGCGCATCGCGGCGGGTGCCTGGGTGTCGCGGGCGACGGCGGGCCATGCGCTCTCCATCATCTCGTACGTGACTCGGCCCCAGAGCATCGCCGCTCCGCCATCCATCAGCGCCGTCCAGTACCGGTGAAGCTCGTCGTCCGCGAGGCCCTCGCGATGATCGATGCAGCCGTCGAGGGTGATGTTGATGCCGAAGGTGAGGAGGCCCATACGGGCGATACTATTTCATAATGCCGCCGAGAATCAGATCGATCCCGGCGAGGGGGGCGGTCGCGGTGGTCGGCGCGGGGGCCGCGAAGGCGGGCGCGGCCTTCGCCTCGGCGGACTCGGCAGGCAAGACCGCCGGGTGCCGGCGCGCTCACCTCCAGGGTGCCGTCGGCGAGGTGGCGGGCGCGCCGGGCTGCCATAACACGTCTCGGAAATTCCATACGGATCACATTTCCGCGTTCTTCTCGCGGCGGGTTCGTAGGGGCGGTCCACAGGATGCCGTCAGGCACCCTGTGTGGCCGCCCTGGGCGGGGGAAGGTCCCGCATGGGCTCGCGTCCACGTCCTGAATCCACTGACAACCCTTGCGCCGTCTTGCGCAGGATCGAGCCCTTGGAGATCCCGAACCGTTGGGGGCGGCCACGCAGGGTGCCTGACGGCATCCTGCGGACCGCCCCTACGGAAACAGCGGCGCCCGCAACGTTAGCGTCTATGGGTGGGGTGAGGGCGAGTGGAAGGCCATGGTTCGCGCGCGATAGCGCGCTAGGTTCGCTCTCGCCGAAGCCGAATCCTTCGCGACCGTGGTACGTGGCGTAAGCCACCGGCACGCCCCTATGCCGCCGGTCTAAAAAGCCTAGACACCTATCAGGGGGCCTTGGAGTATAAAGAGTCCTATAGCAAGGAATTCTTGAAACAAACCTCCGCAACTTTGGCCGAAGGTGCTTATGACATAAGCAAGATCGAGTCAGTACTCGATCTGCTCGTTGCCGAATGTACAGCAATCGCTGTCGACCAGTGGGGTTCAAATGTGTAGAAGGACGGGTGGTCGCCTAACTCCAGGCGCTGCAGCCGACGGCTCCGCCGCGGCTGAGCTTCAGCGTTCGCCGTCAGGAGAGGAGGGAGAGCTGAGATCGAGGCCGTGGCGATTTGCCGGCCGGACCTGTCGCTCCCCCTTACGCTGCACCTCGCGGCGCAGGGCTCTTGGGATGGACGATCGGCTCATGCGGCCGATTGCCGGGTGGCCATGAGCTCGAGGATCTGCCCGAACCCGGCCATCCGAACCAGCGTGTCGAGCTCACGACGCTCGATCGTGCTCAAGGCCCCGTCCGTGTTGCGCTCCAGCAGCTCGTGCATGCGCTCGTTCAGCTCCGCCGAGAGCCGCGGCAACTCGGCCACCACGTGGGGAGGGATGGTCAGCGTAATGGGCTGTGCGGGCTCGCTCATGACGACCATCATAGCGTCGGCGTCCCCGACTTGCCCCCCCCCCCCGGCGCGGCGACCGGCTGTTGACGTTTCCGGTGGACGACGAGGGCCGGCCCGGCGAGGAGCCGGTGGTGCCCACTTCTTCTCCAGGTGGTAAGATGATAGATGCCCGTAAGGGATTTCCAGGAGGTAAGGAAGATGTCTACGGCCAGAGTCACCAGCAAAGGGCAGGTCACCATCCCTGCCGACATCCGCAACGCCCTGACCATCGAGCAGGGAGATGATCTCGTCTTTGAGCTGACCCCCCGTCATTCGTAACACCTCGCTCTTCCCCGGAAGAGGTCGGGCGGGCATTGGGTCGGCGGCACAAGAAAGGGAAGGCTGAGTGAAGCGGCTTTGGGTGGATGCCAACGTTCTTCTCCGTTTCCTGACTGGCGATCCCAAGGACATGGCCGCAAAGGCCGCCGGCCTGATGCTCCGGGCAGAACAAGGCGAGATTCTGCTGGTTGTCTCACCTCTCACGGTCGCAGAGGTGGTCTGGGTCTTGAAATCCGTCTATCGCTACTCTCTCGCCGAGATCACAGAGGCGGTCGTGCCCTTGCTCAGCGCGGATGGCGTCTTCGTCGAGGAGCGGGAGCTCTTGATCCGAGCCCTTGACCTGGCCCGGGACAAGAACGTCGATTTCGCGGATGCAGTGCTGGCACTTCAAGCAGCTCGACGAGACGAAGCGGTCTGCACCTTTGATGTGACCGATGCGCTTCGCGAGGAGCTTCCGCTTGGCGGCCGAGAGGGAATCGAGGCTCCGGGCCGGCTCGACGGGCTCCCTCGGCGCGATCGGCGCGGGGGCCGCGAAGGCGGGCGCGGCCTTCGCCTCGGCGGGCTCCGGCGCGCTCACCTCCAGGGTGCCGTCGGCGAGGCGGCGGGCGCGCCGGCCGGCCGGCGCGCCCGTCAATTCGCCCCAGATCCCGATCGGCGCCGGGCCGCCGTCGAAGTGCACAGCCTCCCCCCACTCGAACGTCACCTGATGGCGCTCGCCTTCCGAGAGCAGCGGCAGCTCGGTGAGCGGCCGCGTCGGGTCCGCCGCCACGCCCGCGAGGAGCGACTCGAGATGGCCCCGCCAGCGCAGGGCCGTCGTCGAGTCGATGAGCGCCTGGTTATAGGAAAAAGTCCCGATCAGGCCGCCGCCAACTTCGACCAGGTCGAGGACGAGGGCGAAGTCCTGGGCCTGGGTCCCCACGACCGGGAACGCCGCGACCTCGGCGTCGGTGGCCGCGACCTCCGACCCCTGCGGTTGCAAGAGGAAGAGGACCTCGAAGCGGGGCGGCCCACCCGGCTGCGCGCGCAACGCCTCGACGAGGAGGGAGAACGGCAGGTCCTGGTGGTCGTAGGCGGCGAGGGTCGCCCCGCGTGTCCGGGCGAGGAGCTCGTCGAAGCCGGGGTCGCCCTCCGCCGCGGCGCGGATGACCAGGGTGTTGGTGAAGTAGCCGACCAGCGGCTCGAGCTCGGCGCGGGTCCGGCCGGCGCTGATGATCGCCACGGGGAAGTCACCCCGGCCGGTGTACCGGCGCAGGAGGCCCGTGAAGGCGGCGAGGATCGTCATGAAGAGGCTCGCCCCCTGGCGGCGCGAGAGGGCGCTCAAGCCGGCGGTCAAGGCGGCGTCGAGCTCGAACGGCAGAAGGCCTGCGCTGGATGCGCTGGAGTCGCGTCGCGCAGAAGGCGGCCGGTCGGTGGGCAGGTCGAGGTGCGGCATGCCGGCGAGCCGCGTGACCGCAGCGCCGAGGAGACTCTCGAGCGCCTCGCCCTGGAGCCACCCTCGCTGCCAGATGGCGAAGTCGCGAAACTGGATGGGCAGCTCGGGGAGCGGCGAGGGCAGGCCGGCCTGCGCGGCCCGGTAGAGCGCCGGCAGCTCGCGCCCCAGGACGCGCATCGACCAGCCGTCCGAGATGATGTGGTGGAGGGTCAGGAGAAGGACGAAGACCTCCTCCTCGAGGCGCAGGAGGAGCGAGTGCAGGAGGGGCCCGCGCGCGACGTCGAAGGGGAAGGTCCACTCCTCCTCGCCGAGGCGTGCCGCCTCGCGCTCCGCCGCGGCGGGCGGCAGGCCGCCCAGGTCCACGAAGGGCAGGGGCGGCCGCCAGGGCGGGTCGATCCGCTGCACGGGCCTGCCCCCGACCGCGACGAAGCGCGTGCGGAGAGACTCGTGGCGCTCGACCTCCGCGGCGAGCGCCGCGGCGAGCGCCGGCACCGACACCGCGCCGCGGAGCGTCAGCGCGAGCGGCACGTTGTTGCCCGTGTCGCTCGGCGAGATCTGGTCGAGCAGCCACCGCCACTCCTGCCGGAACGACAGCGGCGCCTCGGTGCCGCGGGGCGCCCGCACGAGCGGCGGTGCCGCGGTGGCCGCGCCGCTCCCCCGCAGCCGCTCGACCTCCGCGGCCAACGCCGCCACGGTCGGGCGCTCGAAGAGGAGGCGCAGCGGCAGCTCGACGGAGAACGCCTGGAGCACCCGCGAGGTCACCTGGGCCGCGACGAGCGAGTGGCCGCCCAGGGCGAAGAAGTCGTCCTCGACCCCCACCCGCTCGAGCTCGAGCACCTCCTCCCAGATCCCGGCGAGCACCTCCTCGACCGGGCTCCGCGGCGCAAGGTACGCGCCCCCCTCCCCGCGCTCCACAGGCGCCGGGAGGGCCGCGCGGTCCACCTTGCCGTTGGCGGTGAGCGGCAGCCGCTCGCGCAGCACCCAGGCCGCCGGCACCATATAGGCGGGCAGCCGCTCGGCGAGGAAGGCGGCGAGCGCCTGCGGCGAAGGGTCGGTGCCGGCCGCCGAGCTCACGTAGCCGACCAGCCGCACGTCGCCCGGGCGGTCCTCGCGCGCCACCACCACCGCCTCCCGCACCCCCGGGTGCTCGGCGAGCGCCGCCTCGATCTCGCCGAGCTCGATACGGAAGCCGCGCACCTTCACCTGGCGGTCGATCCGCCCGAGGTATTCGAGGTCGCCGTCCCGGCGCCAGCGCGCCAGGTCGCCGGAGCGGTAGAGCCGCAGCCCGATCGCCTCGCCCACGGTCCCGCCGGCGAAGGGATCGGGCACGAACCGCTCCGCGGTGAGGGCGGGGCGGGCGAGATACCCCCTCGCCACCCCGGCGCCGCCGACGTGGATCTCCCCCGGCACGCCGATCGGCACCGGCCGGCCGCCGCGGTCGAGCAGGTAGAGCGAGAGGTCGGACAGCGGCCGGCCGATGACGTGTTGACCAGCAGCGGCCGCTCCTCGCCGTGGCGCTCGAGCCAGGGGCCAAGCGACGCGGGATCCAGCGCCTCGCCGCCGAAGACCACCAGGCGCAGGTCCGCGACCATCTCCTCGCCGCGCGCGAGGGCCGACTCCTCGGCCCAGAGGAGCTGCCGGAAGGCCGAGGGGGTCTGGCTGAGCACCGTCACCCGCTCCCGCCGCAGCAGCTCGTAGAACGCCTCGGGCGAGCGGACCGTCTCGCCCGGCACGACGACGAGCCGCCCACCGAAGGCGAGCGCCCCCCACAGCTCCCACACCGAGAAGTCGAAGGCGATCGAGTGAAAGAGGGTCCAGACGTCGTCGGGGCCGAAGGGGACGTTCTGGCGGATGACGGCGAAGAGCCGCGCGGCGTTCGCGTGGCTGACCTCGACCCCCTTCGGCCGGCCGGTCGATCCGGAGGTGTAGATGACGTAGGCGAGGTCGCCGGGGTCGCCCGGAACGGCGCGGACGGCGGGCAGAGGGACCTCGCCGGCCACTTCTTCATCGCCGGCAAGCGCGCGCAGACCGACCACCCGCGCGGCGCCCGCCGGCAGGCGCTCGTGCAGAGACTCGTCGGCCAGGAGGATCGGCGCCCCCGCGTCGGCGAGCGTGTACGCCAGGCGCTCCATGGGATGGGCGGGGTCGAGCGGCAGGTAGGCCCCGCCGGCCGCGAGGATCGCCAGCACTCCCAGGACGAGCTCGGGTGAGCGCTCGGCGCAGAGCCCGACCAGCATGCCCGGCCCGACCCCGAGCTCCGCCAGCCGGCGCGCCATCCGGCTCGACCTGCGCGCCAGCTCGCCGTAGGTCAGAGCCTGGTCACCGGAGACCAGCGCCACCGCGTCCGGACGCCGCGCCGCCTGCGCCATGAAAAGCTCGTGCACCGGGGCCGCCCCACCCGCTCCAACACCGACGGGCGCCGCGTCGCTCCACTCGCGGAGCAGCTGCTGCCGCTCCACCGCCCCCAGCAGGGGGAGCGCCGACAGCCGTGCTCCGGAGTCCGCCACCGCCCCCGCGAGCAACCCCCGCCAATGATCGAGCATCCGGACCATCGTCGGCGCGTCGAACAGGTCGACGTTGTACTCTAGGCTGCCGCCGATCCCACTCCCCCCTTCGCCCCCTTCGGTCAGCACCAGCGTCAGGTCGTACTTCGCCGCCGTCTCGCTCCCCGCCAACGGCCGCATCGTCAGGCCCGGCAGCTCGCTGCCCCCGCCCATCGGCACGTTCTGCAACGCGAACATCACCTGGAAGATCGGCGAGTGCGCCTGGCTGCGCTCCGGCTTGATTTCCTCCACCAGCTTCTCGAACGGCAGGTCCTGGTGCGTGTAAGCCGACAACGTGTCCTCGCGGACCCGGCCCAGGAGATCGACGAACGGCGGATCCCCCGACAGGTCACCGCGCAGCACCAGCGAGTTGACGAAGAACCCGATCAATCCCTCCAGCTCCGCCCGGTTGCGGCCCGCGATCGGCGTCCCCACCGCCAGGTCCTCCGCCCCCGAGTAGACCCCTAAGAGGGTCTCGAAGCCCGCCAGCAGCACCATGAACAGCGTCGTCCCCGTCGCGAGCGCCAGCGCCGACAGACGGTCCGCCAGCCCCGGCTCGAGCCACAGCGGCAGGCTCCGTCCACCGAACGTCTGCACCGGCGGACGCGGCCGGTCCGTCGGCAGCTCGAGAAACGGCGGCACCCTCGCGAGCTTCTTCCGCCAGTGCTCGATCTCGCGCGCGAGCGTCACCCCCGACAGCCGGCGGCTCTGCCAAGCCGAGAAGTCCGCGTACTGCACCGGCAGCGGCGGCAGCGCTTCGCCCAGCGGCCGTCCCGGCCCTCCAGACACCGCCGCCGCATAGAGCGCCGTCACCTCCCGCACCAGCACTCCCATCGACCAGCCGTCCGAGATCACGTGGTGCAGGGTGAGCAGCAGCGCGTTTTCCCCCTCGGCCAGCCGCACCAGCGTCCCCCGCAGCAGCGGACCGGAAGCGA
>QHVW01001061.1 GCA_003223675.1 Acidobacteriota bacterium | reverse complement strand
CAATCTCTGCTCGCCTCTCTGGAGTTCTCCCGCCGCCACCTGAGCCCCGCTGCTCGCGAAGCCCTCCCTTGGCTCGGTCTCTTCAGCGGCGGGGTGTTCGAGACGCTTCTGCTCGCGGTAAGCCAAATCACCTCAGAAGCTTGGGAGCCTATCCGGAGAGAGTTGGAAGGCATAGCTCTTCTGCGCGTGGAAGACGACCTCCAGATTGGTGACCGTCCCTTCTTGTGCTTCCACCCTACTCTCGCATTTGCCAATGCTGATCCCGTCCTTGCACAGAGCTCAGAGATCCGGAAACGCTTTATCGACGTATATCTTTCCTTGATGCAGGCGCTTCACAAGGCGCTGACGGGCTCGGAGTCACGTACAGCACTGGAAGTTCTGGACCGCGAGCAGGCAAACTATCGCACCGCCGTCCAGTGGGCCGTGGCCGATCAGTTGCTTCGGGACGCCGCAGCCTTGGGTCACACATTCCGCGCTTATCTGGAAAGGTCAGGCCGCCTCCGCGAACGCGATGGCTGGGTGCGATGGCTGAAGATCTCATTGGAGCGACAGGGCTTCACAGAAGAAGCTGCCGCTTACGATCGGCGGCATTCCTGGACCCGCTTCATGCAAGGCGATCCCCGAGGCGCGGTGGATCAGCTTCAGGCCCTCATCGAGCGCCTCCGCCATACGACTCAGTTCGATCCCGCAATTCAGTTGGCGATGACGACCAGCATGCTGGGCCGGGTGCAGGACTATGCAGGCGCTTCCCCACAAGCCATCTCCATCCTGCGGGAGGCCGTCGGCCTCTGGGAGGCGCTGGTGGAGAAAGCTGGAGGTCGGCCCTGGGAAGAGCTTCTGGACTCTCCCGACCACGCTGAGGCCGTGCCTATACTCGGTAACCTCTCCGCGGCGATGGGCGATCTCGCCCATGCATTGCACAGCACCGGCCAATACGACCAGGCTCTCACCTTGGCGGAGAAATGTGTTGACATTCATAAGAATCTTGGTAACCACCGCGAGGTCGCAGCTGATCAGCTCCGGCTTGCCCATATTCTCATGACAGTGGGCCGCCACGATGAGGCTGGCGCCCGCTACGACTTGGCCTTTGCCGCAGCCTGCCAAACCGGGGACATGGAACTAGAGGGAACGATCCTTCAGCATCAAGGAATCCTTGCAGACACTCGCAAGCTACTTGAACGCGCCAGCCGTTTCTATCAGCAGGCGCTTCAGCGTTTTCAGAAGGTGGGCAATCAGGGCGCGATAATGCAGACCTACAATCTCCTCGGCGTAGCGGAACAGAAGACTGGGCGGCTGGCCGAGGCCCGAGCGTGGTATGAGAAATCGCGCGAGCTAGCTGCGAGCGGAGTGACGAGCCCGCCGCCCGGCGGCACTTCGAGGAAGCCCGCCGCTTTGTGGAGGAAAGCCTGCGGGTCTGGCAAAATCCTGGCGACAAGCCTCACGAAGCCGACGCATGGAGCCAACTTGCGAGAATACACTTCCACCTTGGCAACCTCGCCGCCGCCGAACGCCATGCCCACGAAGCCCGCCAGATCTACGAAGCACTCGGCCTTAAAGAAGCTTGGTTGGACTACGACACCCTCTCCGAGATCGCCCAAGCCCGTGGCAACCTTGACGCTGCCGCCGAATGGGCCAAGAAGCGCAATGATCTGCTCGCTGAGTTCGAGCACCAAGCCGGAGGAGGGGGTGGCAGCCGATGATCCAGGGTGCCACGCGCGTATCCGCCTCCAACCATCTCACTCGATCTCATCCAACTCGCGATACTGAATCCCCGGAATCCGAGGAGCGCGGATCTCGAAGCCGCGCTCCCGGAACACGGCCTCGAAGACTTCGATCTTGTAGGCGAGGCCTTCGGGCTCTCCCGCGTCGGACCAGTCGTAGCGACGCTCCCAGGCTTTGTCGCTGCGCACGAGCGGCCAACCGGCGAGCGCGAGGTGGATGGCGAAGGTGCCCGGAATGCAATGAGACATTTCGATCGGCAGGTCTTTGAGATCAGCGGCATCCCAGCCGAGACGCTCGCCAAGGTTTTGCGCGGTGACCATGGTGCGCCAGTGATCCTCCTGTTGGATCAGGAAACGTGCTTCTGAGCCGTCGATCTCGACGCGGTAGGGCGGCAAATCCGGTTGCCAGGTGAAAACCAGGTTGTGTTTCCACATCCAGATCCACATCCCGATGCGGGCGTAGAAGCGCACGGATGGCTGCCAGGTCCAGTTGGTGTCGAGGCGGATGCCTCCGGCGCCGTTGGCGAGGCCCGCGCGGTACACCGCTTCGAGGGCCTGGCGGGCGATGCCCCGCTTCCGCTCGGCGGGATCGACGTACAGGCTCATGATGGAGAGCAGATCCATCCCTGAATACATCGTGCCGATGGCGATGGTGCCCACGCGCCGGCCGCCGGCTAGCAGCCAGAACGGGCGGGTGTACCCACGGTGAGGGTCTATGTAAGGCCGGTGGTCGTCGGAGCTGATCCGGCGCTCATAGGCCAGGCGCTCTTCCTCGGACAGCCGGGTGCCGTCGAGCTGAATGTGGAGGTGACCCTCGACCAGGGATGCGAGCTCCCGTAGCGTCCAGGCTTCGGTCTCCTCCTCGTCCGTGTACAGGGGCTCGATCACCTTTTCGGCGACAAGTTGCCGGCAGCAGTCTTCGATTTGAGTGCGTTGGGCCTCGTACCAGTTGGGGCTTGGGCTCATGGGAGGGAGATTAGCTGAAGCTGGGCATGGCTTGCGGTCTCCCGGCCGTACGCAATAGGCTTCGGAGTGCTTTGTGGGAGGAGCCGAGTATGTCCGAGCTTTCCAACAGCGCTTCAACGGCGGCCGTGGACGAGCAGGTCCGGGCCTACATCAATTCCATTCTCCAGGCGCTCGGCTCGAGGGAGCCAATGACGGTGCTGGCGGAGACTCCGGAGGCGCTCCGCCGGGCCGTGGCGGGCCTCAGCCGCGAGCAGGACGGCACCCCGGAGAAACCGGGGAAGTGGTCGGTCCGGCAGGTGGTGCGGCATCTGGCCGACTCGGAGCTGGTCGGCGGCTTCCGGTTCCGCATGATCCTGGCCCACGACGCGCCCGAGCTTCCCGCGTATGACCAGGACCTCTGGGCGGAGCGCCTGCGGTATCAGGAGGCCGACCTCGCGACCTCTCTGGAGGATTTCGAGGCCTTGCGGACCATGAATCTCCGCGTCCTCCGGCGGGCGACCCCTGACGAGCTCAAGCGGGCCATGCACCACGCCGAGCGCGGCGACGAGCCGCTGGGCTACCTGCTGTCCCTGTACGCCGGGCACGATCTGGTGCATCTGGCGCAGATCCGGCGGATTCGGGCGGCGATCGGGGCTCCGGTGGGCTAAGACCCTTTCGCCAGGCTCAGCGCCACCGCCTCCGCCACCTCCAACCCATCCACGGCCGCGCTGAGGATGCCTCCGGCGTAGCCGGCGCCTTCGCCGGCGGGGTAGAGGCCCTCGGTGTTGAGGCTCTGGAGGGCCTCGTTGCGCCGGATTCGGATGGGCGAGGAGGTGCGGGTCTCGACTCCCGTGAGCAAGGCGTCGTCCATGGCGAACCCCTTGAGCTGCCGGTCGAAGGCGGGGAGGGCTTCGCGGATCGCCTCGATCGCATAGCCCGGCAGGCTGGTGCTCAGATCCCCCAGGTGGACCCCGGGCCGGTAGGAGGGCAGGACCGAGCCGAATTCGGTGGAGGGGCGGCCGGCCAGGAAGTCGCCCACGAGCTGTCCCGGCGCGTCGTAATTCTCTCCACCCAGCTCGAAGGCTCGCTGCTCCCAGTGGCGCTGGAAGTCGATGCCGGCCAGGGGGCCTCCAGGGTAGTCCTCGGGCGAGATGCCGACGACGATGCCGGCGTTGGCGTTACGCTCGTCCCGGGAGTACTGGCTCATGCCGTTGGTGACCACCCCGCCGGGCTCGGAGGCCGCCGCCACCACCGTGCCCCCCGGACACATGCAGAAGCTGTTGACCGAGCGGCTGTTGCGGCAGTGATGGACGAGCTTGTAGTCGGCGGCGCCCAGGAGCGGGTCCCCCGCGTTCGGCCCGAAGCGGTCGCGGTCGATCAGCGACTGCGGGTGCTCGATGCGGAAGCCGACGGAGAAGGGCTTGGCCTCGATGTGGACGCCGCGGCGGTGGAGCATCCGGAAGGTGTCCCGGGCGCTGTGGCCGACCGCCAGGATCACGTGGTCCGCCTCTAATCGCTCGCCGCCGTTGAGGATCAATCCGCGCAATTTCCTCTCTTCGATCACCAGATCCTCGACGCGGCTCTGGAAGCGGATCTCGCCGCCCAGGGATTCGATCTTGGCGCGCAGGCTCTCCACCACCTTCACCAGCCGGAAGGTGCCGATGTGGGGCTTGCTGGCGTAGAGGATCTCGGGCGGCGCGCCGGCCTCGATGAATTCCGTGAG
>QHVW01001060.1 GCA_003223675.1 Acidobacteriota bacterium | reverse complement strand
CGGCGCCCTAGTCCGGCACGACCCCTATTCCCGGCCTGGAGAATTCCGGCACGTGCATCTTGAATCCGGCCGGGATCTCGAAGAGCGACGCCTTGGCCTCCCGCTTCTTGTGATTCTGCAGCGTCACGGTACGCGTGGCCGTTCGCGCTTCGGTGCCCTGGTCGCCGGTGGTGGTGATGGTGACCTGCTGTTTCACCGGGATGCCCTGGAGGGCCGCGAGCGCGCGGTCGAGCTTGGCGTCGACCTCGGGAAAACCGGTGTGGAGATTGGGCCGCAGGAGCCTCGGAAGCACGGGGGTTTCGCCCTCCGCCAGCCAGTAGATCGCGTCGATGCTGACGTTGCCGTGGACCGTTTCCGATTTCCCCTTGCCGGAGGGCATGTTGGGCGGCGGCGGGATCACCAGTGTGATGTCGTACGACAGCTTGATCTCATGCCGCTGGGCCGGGGCTCCGGACACCTCTTCGGGTTGGGCCAAGGCGGTCATCGTCACCCGGCTCACGGTGCGGTCGCCGGCTATGGGTAGCAGGTAGAACAGCGGCGAAGTGAGCTTGGGCTTTTCGGGCTCGAAATAGGTGTGGCCGTGGAGGCTCAGGGCGATCTCGCGATCGCCGCCGTCCTTGGAAACCAGCACATCGTAAGGGCGCGCCGATTCCGGGTCCGGAGCGAGCTCCACCCGGTACTTCCTGCCGTCGACGATCACCGTCCCCTTGGCGACGCCCGGATCGGCGACGAGCCCGGCCGCGGGCAGCATCTCCCTGTCACTCCGGTCGATGGTGAAGCTGTAGACGTCTCCGGCGAGCGCCGGCGCGCTCAGCAGCAGGAATCCGAGGATCGTCAGGAAAGACGAATTCATGGACATCATGATCTCCTGCAAGAGGCTCCGGATTCTAGCGCGATCCAGAGATCCCGGCACGCTCGATGCAACCTCCTCCAACGAAGGGAGGAGTACGATGAATACCATGACCTCTCTCGACCTCGCGACCCTGCGCAAGGAGATGGTCGACCGCCAGATCGCGGCCCGGGGGGTGCGCGACCGTCGGGTGCTGGAGGCTCTGCGGACCGTGCCCCGCGAGGCCTTCCTGCCCGAGCGGCTGGCCGAATTCGCCTACGACGATACGCCGCTCCCCATCGGCCAGGAGCAGACGATCTCGCAGCCCTATGTGGTGGCCTTGATGGCGGAGGCCCTGGAGCTTCAGCCCGGGGACAAGGTGCTGGAGATCGGCGCCGGCTCCGGGTACGCCGCGGCGGTG
>QHVW01000054.1 GCA_003223675.1 Acidobacteriota bacterium | reverse complement strand
CCGAGGCGACTATGATCAGGCGCTCGAGTGGTACAAAAAATCTCTCCTGATTGAAGAGGAGTTGGGCAACCGCGCCGGAATGGCCAGCTCCTATCATCAGCTCGATAGGGTGGCCCAGGACCGAGGGGACTACGAACAGGCTCTCGATTGGTACAAAAAATCTCTGATGATCAAAGAAGAACTGGGCAACCGGGCCGGAATGGCCAGCTCCTATCATCAGATCGGCAGGCTGGCCGAGATCCGAAGCGACTACGAGCAGGCACTCGATTGGTACAAAAAATCTCTGCTAATTGAAGAAGAGCTGGGCAACCGGGCCGGAATGGCCAGGACGATCAGCCAGCTCGGGGCGCTGTGGACACAACGGGAGCACCCAGAAGAGGCGGTGCCGCTGAACCTCAGAAGTCTCTCGATCCGGCTCCAGATCGGCTCTCCTGACATCAGAATTGACCTTGATTGGCTCAATCGCCAGAGAGAGCTCTTGGGGGAGGAGCGATTCGGCGAGATCCTGCGGGAGCACCTGAGCGAGGAGGATTCGCGGGCGGTGTTGGAGATGATGGAGCGGGCTTCTTCGACAGGGGAAGGTTGAGATTCGTACCCAAAGGCCGCTCCGAAAACCGTAGAGACGTCCCAGTCCGTTTCAGCACAGCCCCGGCAGGCCGCCAACGTCGGGACGTCTCCTTCCCGAGGGCACCGAAATCTCCTATCACACCTATCACCTTATCGCGCGGTCGGGGACTGAGGTCGTAGGCGTGCCCCATCAGGATGAGGTCGCCGGTAGGTCATGCCCTCCGAGGAGACGCCCCGACGTTGGTGGTCTGCCAGCGCTGTGCTGAAACGGACTGGGGCGTCTCTACAGTTCCGTGGTTCTGAGGGCGCTTTACACCGCCTCCACCACCCGCCGCAACGCCGCCGCCACCTCGCAGGCGACGTCGTCGAGGGCGGGGTTGTTGAGGATGCCGAGGGCGGCCTTGGGGTTCATGGCGCGGACGACGGTCTTGCCGTTTTCGCGCGAGACGGTGACGTTGCAGGGGAGCAGCACCCCCACCTCCGGCACGGCGGTGAGCGCGCGGTGGGCTGAGGGGGGATGGCAGGCGCCGAGGATGAGATAGGGGTCGCGGTCGACGTCGAGCTTCTTCTTCAGCGTGGCCTGGACGTCGATCTCGGTCAGCACGCCGAACCCCTCGCGGGCCAGGGCGTCCCGGCAGCTCTGCACGGCCTGGTCGAAGGAGAGGTCGGTCTCGGTTTCGTAGGCGACGGCGGTTTCCCTCATGGCCTTGGTCCTTTCCTGGCGTGGCGGCCTCCCGGGCCGCGGTCAGCGGGCTCAGGTGAAGCCGCCGGGACCACAGCCGGCGGCGGCCGTGCCGCGCTGGGCTGTCTCGCCCGTGTTGCTTGCGAAGGTCGAGTATTGCTTGTCGAGCGCTTCCACGCCGCAGCGGGGGCAGATCAGACCTTCCGGCCCCTGTCCCATGCGCTGCAGGATCTCGAAGCGGTGGTCACAGTCGCGGCAGCGGTATTCGTAGATTGGCATCGTCAGCTCCAACCTCCAGGGAGAGTATCGCAGATCTCCACCCTGCTTCGCCCACCCTCTCATGGGGGGCATGACCCGTCCCGGCAGGTGGGAGAGCGGCGTGCGATAGCATACCGTCATGAACAGATCCCTGATGCTGACGCTCGCGCTCGGCCTGCTCGCCGGCCCCGCCCTCCATGGGGCCGGCGATGCCGGGTGCGCCCGGAAGGCGGAGGAGGCCGTCAAGGCGCTCCTCGTCACGCAGTCCGCGGCCTGGAACCGCGGCGATCTCGAAGGCTTCACCGCGGTCTATGCGGAAGATGCCACCTTCGTCTCCTCCACCGGCCTGACTCACGGCCGGCAGCAGGTGCTGGAGCGCTACCGCCGCCGCTATCCCGACAAGAAGGCGATGGGGACCCTGACTCTGGACGTGCTGGAGACTCGCACCTTCCCCGCCAAGAACGAATCCTGCGCGATCGAAGGCGTCTCCGTGGCGGCCCGCTGGCGGCTCGCCTATCCCGATCAGCCGGAAAAGAAGACGGCCGAGGGGTCCACGCTGCTCGTGCTGCGGCCGCGCGGAGGCTCCTGGGAGATCGTGCAGGACGCGTCGATGTAGGGGGGGCTATTGTCCCCCCACCACCGCCACCGCCCGCTCCACCACCTCGTCGCGGCCGGCGGCGATCCCTTTCAACGTGCGGGAGGCCGGCACGGTGGGCCGGACGCCCACGCCGTGATATGGCGAGCCGTCGTGCTTGAGGGTGCGCTGGCCGCTCCAGAAGACTTTCCAGCCCCCGGGCAGACCGCTCGTGTTCCTGGTGCCGTTATCGCCGCCGGAGGGCTCGCCCACGATCTCGGCCCAGCGGTACTGCTCCACCATCTCCAGCAGGGTCTCGCTGTAGTGGAGGGTGCGGCCGTCGGTGAGGAATGCCAGCTTGCCGCGCAGCCGCGGCGGCTTGGCATCGATCGTCCAGAAGGTGGACATCCAGCGGACGTCGCGGTGGTCCGGGAGCATCACGACCGGGGTCTGCCAGTTGGCGCTGCGCGCCGTGCGCTCGGCCAGATGCGAGAGCAGGACGGTGGTGACGTTGCTCGGTCCTCGGAGATCGAAGACGATCCCGCGCGCCGCGGCCAGCCGCGGCCACAGCTTGTCCAGATCCGCGTCCGAGGCTCGCCGCAGGTCCACGTAGATCACGCCCGGCCGCGGCTCGGCCACGGCGGCGAGAGGGGTGTCCGGCGGCGGATCGGCGGCGGTCCGGACGAGCGCCACCTTGAACGGCTCGGCGCCGGCGCGCTCGATCCCCAGCTCCAATCGCGAGCCCACCGGTCCCGTGGCCAGCAGGTCGAGGGCCAGCCCGCTGTAGGCGGCGGGAAGGGTAGCGACGTATCCTCCAGCTTCCGTCAGGACCGGGCTTGCCGGCTGACCGTCGAGCGTGACGACGACGTCCCCGGGACGGAGATCGCCGGAGGCGCCAGTGATCACCAGATGGTCTTCCACCCAGGCCCAGGAGACCGGCAGGACGCCGGACGGCGGATCGCCTCGATGGGTCACATTCGCGGTCCAGGTGTCCTGGAGAGGCACCAGAAGCCGGCGCAGGACGCGGCGGAAGGCCTCCGGGTCCGCGGCCTGGGCCGCGCCGTCGAGAGCGATCGGCAGAGCGGCGCTCCACTCGCGGCTGGCCGGATCGAGCTCCGGGTGGAAATGCTGCTGGATGCCCCAGAGCAGCGCCACGGCCGCGAGGCGCGCTTCGCGGGTGTCCGCGGTGGGATCGATCCCCAGCCACGGGGCGTCCGTGGGCGCCGAATGCGGCAGGGTGCCGGCGGCGTCTGCCCAGAGCGCGAGCGGCACGGCGGCGGCCACCCCGGCGCCGAGATCGGCCTCCAGGACCTCCTCCGGCACAGGGATGTGGGGTGTCGCGATCTCGTCGCTCGCCATCTCGGCGCAGCCGCCGCGCCGGCACGGCTCCCCCCGTCGCAGCAGGAGGTGATAGCCGGCGTGGACCGACTCATAGGGGAAATACCATCCGGGCGGCTGGGCCCCCGTCTCCCCTTCCTCGAACCCGGCGTTGGCCAGCGCGCCTTCTCCACTCCCGTTTACGGGCCCGATGGGAGCGATCGAGACGTTGTCCAGCCACACCTTGCCGCCGCCGGTGAGGACGAGCAGGACCACGATCCGCTCGGCATCCGGCGCTACGTCCCCTTCGATCTCATAGGTCCGCCAGGCGGCGTCGCGGATCGGCCGGTCCGCCATGTTGTCGAAGAACCCCGGCCGGCCGCCCGCGCGGTCGATCCGCAATCCGAGTTGCGCGAATCCACCACCCTCGGCCCGCACCTCGGCGCGCAGCCGCACCCGCTTGCCCCGCAGGTCGCCGGGCGCGATCGCCTGGACCAGGGTGCCGAAGCCGGGCGGGCCGCGGTCGTCGATCCGCTCGCTCGTATAGATTTTCGACGGGCTGTCGAAGTGGCCGCCGAAGTGCCGCCAGGCCACCGCCTTGAACGGCCCGGGACCATCCGGCGGCAGCAGCTCCGCGGGCGTCTCTTCCGGCCGCTGCCCCTGCGGATAGACCCGCAGGGTGGGTGCCAGCGGCCGGAAAAATCCTTCCAGGGCCCGCGCCAGCGCCGCCGGGTCCTCCGCCCCCTCCACCGCGCTGATCCCTGCCACGGCGACCCGGTTCCAGTCCGCCGCGGCCACCGCATCGCTGGGGTGGAAGAAGCGGACGAGCGCGAGCAGACGGGCGAAGGCGGTCAGATTGGCGACGCCTCGCTGCGAAAGCGGCTGTGCCTCACCGCCCGTCAGAGCTGAAAAGAAGAGGAGGAGAGCCGCGAGCAGGCGCCTCGACATTTTCGGACGCCTACCGGCCGGTGAACAGCGTCGTCTCGTCCACGAAGCAGAGCCGGTGGCCGGAGGGGTCGAGGACGTAGAAGCTGCGCTCCCCCCAGGGCCGGGTGAGGATCTCCGCCGCGCTGGCGCCGTGCACCAGCTCCGGCGAGAGGCAACCCATCTCCAGCGCCCGCGCGTGGACCTCCTCGAGATCGGCGACGGCGAAAAAGAGGTTCTCCGGATGGGCCGGCTTCCGGGTCTCGAGCAGCGCCAGGATGACGGGACCGCAGTCGAAATAGTGCCGTCCGCCGCCCACGCTCCGCCCCTCCAGGCCAAGCAGTTGGGAGTAGAAACTGGCGGCGTTTTCTCCCTCGGAGACGGGGATGATCATGCGGAAGAGGCGCGGGGGGTTGGGCATGCTGGAGAGTATAGCCTTCCGAGATTCCACACGGCGTTGCCCTC
>QHVW01000053.1 GCA_003223675.1 Acidobacteriota bacterium | reverse complement strand
CACCTCCCCGCCGTCCACCGGCGGGCTGGGCTTCATGCTGCGCGCCCTGGAGCACCGCAACTACCGGCTGTTCTTCAGCGGCCAGAGCATCTCGCTGATCGGCACCTGGATGACGCGGATCGCCACGAGCTGGCTGGTCTACCGGCTGACCGGCTCGGCGCTCCTCCTCGGGCTGGTCGGCTTCGCGGGGCAGATCCCCTCGTTCCTGCTCGCTCCGTT
>QHVW01000052.1 GCA_003223675.1 Acidobacteriota bacterium | reverse complement strand
CGAATGGTGCACCTTTACGATGAGATCCTGCCGAGTGAGCTCTATGGCATCCTTGCCGGACAGCGGGAGACATCGAGGAGGTTCTCGCTGCCATTCAACACTGGCTGGCCGGCCATCCCGAGATTTATGATGACGAGCTCTAACGTCAGGTAAAAGATCAGAGCTCATTCTTGACATCCTTCCCGGTTCCTGATCTACTCTCCTCGTCATGCGCTGCTTGTGCCTATCCTCAAGTTACCTTTCGCTGGCGATCGCCAGGGGGATAGACGTGTAGCCCGAAAAGCAAGCAGTTGCTACGCGAAAAAGCCCCCTCGGTGATGAGCCGCGGGGGCTTTTTGCATTTCCGGAGGGTGCCGCTGAAGTGGTCGGCAACCGGTCCCGAAAACCGGGGCGACGAGAAATTGTCGGGGGTTCGAACCCTCCACCCTCCGCCATGTTCTTTCTATTGCCCCTCTGGCCCAATTGGCAGAGGCGCTCGCCTCAGAAGCGAGAGGTTCCCGGTTCGAATCCGGGGAGGGGCACCATCGGCTCCGTAGCCCAATTGGCAGAGGCAACGGACTCAAAACCCGTCCCGTGTGGGTTCGACTCCCACCGGAGCCACCATGGAGAGGTGACTGAGCCTGGAAAAGTGCCCGGTTGCTACCCGGAGGCCAGCCGCCCATGCGCGGCTGCGTGGGTTCGAATCCCACCCTCTCCGCCATTGACCCAATGTCAGCCGGGTGCTAAAAAGTCGGTCCCGAAGGGACGTAGGACGGCCCGCCGGCTTCGGCGGAAGGTCCCAAGGCGGGAATGGGGCGTTCGCCGGCCCCGGCAGGAGACCCGCCGGGGAAATTTGTTCGTCCGCCGGCCCGGCGAAAGGCTCATACCGCGGAACGGATGAGCCGCTCGGCTCAGGACCTGAGCCTGCTCGTCATGGGCGCCGCGGGTCTCAGCGTGCGCTCACCGCCGCGTATAGCGCCCAGCCGAACTCACACGCTCGCCAACCGGCGACTCTGGCGGCGCTTGGACCGGCTGCGGCGACAGCTTCTCTTGCTCCTTGAGGTCCCGGTAGAAAGCCTCGAAGTCAAAGTGGTAGCTCTCCATCTGCTCAGCACGTAGCCGATCCAACTCCTCGACGATGGGATCGATGCTCATTGGGCTGTTGTTTCCTATTCCCCGAGGACCAGTGCCTACTCGTACCCCTGGCCTCGCTTGAAGATGTGCAAGACGATCAGGACGCCAGCGGCTTGATCCCACGCGAAGCGGATACGCCAGCCGCCGACGCGCAGCCGATATCGGGTGGCTGCTTGCCCGCGAGCTTGACCACGTCGCCTTGGCTTGTTTCAGCAAGCCTGAGCACGGCGGCGACAATGCGCTCGCTGGTCGGACGGTCCAGGCGTTTGAGGTCCCGCTGGGCTTGTGGTGTCCAGTCGATGCGCAGGCTCACGAGAGCCCCAAGTCCCGCTTCAACTCCTCCGTTGTGAGGCTCTTCCCCTCTCGGTGATCTCGCCAGGCTTCCGCCACCGCCGCGGCTTCTTTGGGCGTCTCCGCCTCATCATCCTCAGGGGCGTTCTCCAGAGTGTAGCGCGGCGGCTCCGCCGTCTCCTTCAGAACCTCAAGCAAGCGCTCGGCGCGGGAAATCTCGGTCTCAGGAAGATCGTCGACAAGTCGGTGAAGGCTGTCTCGAGAGGTCATAGGCATCTCCTCCTCGACATTCTAGCGCGAGCGACGATCCCATGCTCAGGAGCCCGATCCAGGCTCACCCTGATTGCTCCGGCGGAAGGCTTGCCGGGGTAATGAGGCCGTCTGGTTCAGAATTCCTGGGGATTCGCTTCCATTGAGCGAAGAAGAAGTTCTCAAGAAGAGACTTCAACAAGCTGGTCTCGAAGCCCGCTCGCCGAGGAGGGCTCCGGCCCCGTTCGAGAGCCAGGGGTCCGGCGGCCTCCAGGACGTTGGCGATTGCCTCGGAGGGCCGCGCCAGCCTCCACACGACGTGAAGCGCCTCCATCAGCCGTTCGTCAAAGAGCACCAGGGTCCCGACCGGCTCGCCGCCGTTGCCGGTCTCGACCGCGAACCCGCCCGGACCGGCCTCACAGAATCAACCTGCCATCGAGCTCCTCATAATCCGGAAAACGACTGTCCGCGGAAAGCAACTGCGTATCGTTGGCGATCGCCGTTGCAATGATGAGCCGATCTTGAGGATCGCGATGGTGCTCAGGCAACTCAACCGCGAGCCGAGCGACTAGCGGCGTAATGGGAAGCAAACGAACTCCCGACCCATCAAGCGCGGCGTCGAACCACGCATCCAGGGTAACGGGGATTTCGACCCGCCCTCGGTTGACGAGCCATGCCACCTCGAAACATGAAATCGCGGAAACCGCGATCGTATCTGCATTCGTGATCGCGTCTCGCCAACTCTGCTTCAAGGATCTGTCGTCGAGTGTGAGCCACCAGATCCAGATGTGTGTGTCGAGGACGATCACTTCAGCGCCCAGTCGCCTTCTGGTGCGCTATCGAAGATCTCCCCGTGAATCTTCATCTTGCCTGCAATCGCCGGGTGCGGTCGGCGATCGCTTCGAGTCTCGTCGTCGATAGTCAAGACGATGACTTCGACTCGGTGATTCTCGAAGGTCTCGGGAAGCTCCAGCACGAGCTGACGACCTACGAGTTGTTCGATGCGGCGTTCCACTTCCATGGCAAGAATCCTTCCGTTCGTTGGGTCTCTGGTCCTTCGCGCTGGCAGCCAGCAATCCCAAGCGTAGGACAAAACTTTCACGAGGGCAACGACCCCCCTTAGAGTTACTCTATCCCAGGACGGGGCGGGTGCCAGGGACCCGAGTCCGAAGCCGGGGCCGAGTCAAGTGCTCTCAGCCTTGGGCTCCGTTTTACCGGCCCGTTGGGCCGGACGGGGCCGGCGATTTCCCGGCGAGAGGACGGCCCCGCGGGGCGAAAGGCCGGCTCTGCGGAATGGTCCGACCGCCGAGCCCGGCGAGAGGCTCATTCCGCGAAAGGGTTGAGCCCCTCAGTGCTGGTCCGGAATCCGCTCGTCGAGGAGTGCTCCGGCCCGTTCGAGAGTCAGCGGCCCGGCCGCCTCCAGGACGTTGGCGAGCGCCTTGGGGGATCGCACCAGCCGCTCCACCACGTGAAGTGCCTCGATCAGCCGTTCGTCAAAGAGCGCCAGGCTCCCGACCGGCTCGCCGCCGTTGCCGGTCTCGACCGCGAACCCGCCCGGCCAGCCTCCTTGTGAAGCCGGAACGCCGCGTCCCGCCCGGTGCCTGGAAGGACCGCCGCTGCCAGCAAAGCCAGCACCGCTCGCCGAAGGCCGCCGCCGGCCGGTGCCCCCTCCGGGACTCGCCGAGCCGGGAGACGCCGAACCGTTTGCCGGGCATCTCCAGGATACGCCAGGGCCCGGCCACGTCCGCCTCGCCCGCGGAAGGGGGCTCGTCGCGCTGGCCGATGCGGTGGAGAAAGGAAGGGGAAAACGCGTTGGAAGACGAAAGCGTACAATCGTCGTAGCTCGACATGGGGACTATCCTCCTCATGCTGGGTCAGGCTCGGACGTGAGCTCGCTACTCACTCCGGGCCGTTTTCGTTTCAGGCCGGAACCGTTCCGGCCCGCGATGGCTGGGTGGGGTGCTGCGGAAGGGCTCGATCTCGGGCTGCGGCACCTCCTTCCGGGGGTTTGGCGAAGAGCTACTCTGCGGTAGGATTGTAAGGAAAGGGGGGCGTAAGTCAAGAGTTTCGGAGATCGATACCGCCGATCAACACTCCAGTGTTCGGCGCGCCCCCAGAAAGTAGAGAAGAAGCTCTCGTGATTGACCAAATAGATGAGATCATCAAGTCGTCGCTGACGACGCTTGCTGAGGATATTGCTAGCGGCTGGACCGGTCGGAGAGAGCGCGAAGTCGTCAGTCTCTTTTGCTTTGGCCATCTGCTGCGGCATTGCCGGCCGGGGTCCTTTCTCTTGGATCCAACCCAAATTGCGATCGAAGTGGCGATTCCCCAGATTCCGGGCCAGACCGCCCTAACGGGCAAGGTCGGAAGCAAGAAGCAGGTTTGCAAGGATATAGTTATCTGGCCCAAGGCTCGCATGACGTGCTGGGACGATACTGGGAAACCAACGGTTAAACCGGCCAGCGTGATTGAGTGGAAGCACAATGAAGACGCCATCTCGGACTACGATGTGCAGTGGCTCTGCGAATTTTCGGCACAGGTTCCAAATTTCGTAGGGTACGCCATCTCCTCGAATCAACCGGCGCGTGGATATAAGTTGTCGTGTACTCGGGTGTTTCATGGAGAAGCTGAAGCCAAGTGGTTGTATCTCGTGTGAAAGGATCCTATAGCTATGACTCGCCCTTTCAGCGGAGGAACGTGGCTGCTGGCCGCCGGCATCGCTAGCTTGACGATGGCCCTGTTCCACATCGGCATCGTTGTTGTTGGCGAGCCGGCGTACCGGCACTTCGGGGGCTCCAGCTTCGTGGGTTCGCCGGTGCTCGGCTCGGGCCCAGGCCCCCGTTTATCCGCACGGGTCTGATCGTCATCAGCCTGCTGTACGGCCTCCATGGACTCTTCGTCGGGCCTGAGCTCGTCGCCCGGCTCATGCACAGGCCCTCGGGGATGCCCAGCAACCTTGGCGTCGACGCGACTTTCCTGGCGATGGCTCTGCCTTATATCATTGGTACGATCATAGCTTGGCCGGACCTGAGCGAGCGCTCGCGGCGGGTCGCGGATTGAAGCCCCATGCTCAAAGCACTGATCCTCGCTGCCGCTGCTCTCAATGGTCTCCTCGCGGGGGCCAGCCTCGATCAATCCATCAAGCAGGTCCCGAGCCGGAATCGCATTGGGGTCAGAAATTACGCTGTCTATGCTCGCGGTGCCGACCTTGGCCCAGGAATCTATTGGTACGCCATCCTCTCCAACACCGCGGTGCTCGCCAGCATCGCCGCGGCCTGGCTGGGATGGGTACAGGCATCGGGACGACTGCTCGTGCCGCTTCAGCTCTGCGCCGTCTTCTCCCTCGCCCACACCTTCGCGACCTTCAGAGCTGCGCCCACCATGTTCAAGTCCCGCAAGGTATCGCTCGACGATGAGCAGACCCTACGAACGCTCTTCGACCGCTTCGCGCGGTGGCAGGCCCTCAGAGCGACGCTCCAGGTCCTCACGTTCGCCCTTTCCCTGTGGTCCGTCGTCCTCCTCTTCGCGCCTTAGCCCATCCCAACGGGGTCGGGTTGCGGTTGGGAGTGCTAGACTTCTGTGCCGCACAGGAGGAAGGCGCTATGAATGCTGTAACCCTGAAAGACGACAAGCTCAACCTGGAAGAGCTCGTCGAGCAGGTGATTGCGGATGCGGAGGCGACGATCATCGTCACGAAGAGTGGCGACCGGGTCGTGGTCCTGCCGCTCGATGAGTACAACTCCTGGAAAGAGACCCTCTACCTCCTGTCGAATCCCGCCAACGCGGATCACCTGAGGCGGTCGATCGCTGAAGGACTATCTCTGGTTCCAGGATCATGACCGCAAGCTGCTGAAGCGGATCAACTCGCTGATCAAGGACACCCTCCGCTCTCCCTTCGAAGGCATCGGCAAGCCAGAGCCCCTCAAGGCCGACCTGGCCGGGTACTGGTCCCGCCGGATCACGGAGGAGCACCGTCTGATCTATACCGCCACTGAGGCGGAGCTGACGATCATCGCCTGCCGGCATCACTACGTACGATAGAGTTCCCCCCGTCATGTTCACCGGCCTCATCCTCGAGCGCGGCAGGCTGATCTCCGACCCGGTCCCTTCGGGACAGGGCGGGGTGTGGCTGGCCGTGGGGATGAGCCCGGGGCTGGCGGAGCGGCTGGGGATCGGGGACAGCATCGCGGTTTCCGGGGTGTGCCTGACGGTGGTGGAGAAGGAGCCCGGGCAGGTCCTGGTCGAGCTGTCTCCCGAGACGCTGGCTCGCACCAACCTGGAGGCGCTCCGCGGCGGCTACGAGGTCAATCTGGAGCCGGCGCTCCGGGTGGGCGATCCCCTCGGCGGCCACATGGTGCAGGGGCACGTGGACGGCACGGCGGAGGTGGTCGGGCGGCGCGATCTGACAGAGCACCGGGTGCTGGCGTTCTCGATCCCGCCTGACCTCGCTCCCTTCCTGGTGGAGAAGGGGTCGGTGACGGTGGACGGGGTGAGCCTCACGGTCTCGGCCCTCCGGTCCGACCGCTTCGAGGTGGCCCTGATCCCCCATACGCTGGAGGTGACGACCCTCTCCCGGCGGGTGCCCGGCGACCGGGTCAATCTGGAGGTGGACGTGTTGGCCAAGTACGTTCACCGCATGCTCGCCGCCCGCGGCCTCGTCGCCCCCCTCCCCGAGGGGCAGGCGTGAGCGGAGCGAAGCTCGCCGCCCAGCTTCCGGAGCCCGGGCGGTTCTGGATCCGCTACGTCCCCAAGTCCTGGGAGCCGCCCGAGCGTCCCTGGGTCAATCTCGCTGCCGCCGCTCTCGGCGACTGGGGACGGGGCAAGCCGCGCTCGCCCGAGCTGGCCGCCCTGGCCGAGACGCCGCTCGACGACGTGCTCTATCTGCCGCCGGTGCCTCCCCGCCGCGCCGCCGATCGCGATCGTACGGCGCGCGACCGGTTGATGGGCGGCACGCCCGTGCTCGTGCAGCTCCTGCCGGGCGAGGAGTCGACCGTGCCTCCCG
>QHVW01001049.1 GCA_003223675.1 Acidobacteriota bacterium | reverse complement strand
GGCCACGCCGGCCCGAACCGAGGCCGCGGCAGCCGGAGCCCGGGCCGGCTCGGCCTTCATTTGGGCAGCCGCTGCCCAAATGAAGGCCAGGGCGGTCCATGCGGCGTGGAACGCCTCAGCCGACTCGCGAATCGAGCACCGCCCCGGCCCGTTCGAGCCCGAGCGGTCCGGCGGCTTCGAGGAAGGAAGCCATGCCTTCAGGATTCCGCGGCAGACAGTCCGCCATGTGCAGCGCGTGGATCAGATTCTCGCCGAACAGCTCGCAGTGCCCCACCACCTCGCCGCGGACGGATTCCACGGCGAAGCCGCCGCTTCCGCGCACCTTGTGCAGCCGGAACGCGGCGTCGCGGCTGGTGCCGGGGAGCACCGCCAGCCAGCGACCCTGGAAGCCCGTCGCAAGCTTACGATGGGCTCTCTCGGGCCGTAATACTCCTGCCATCGGCACGTTGCCTGCATGTAACATAAGGCAGCTCAGGCCCCGGAAGGCATCCCGGGACGGCTCGTCGTGCCGTATCGAACAGGGGAGGACTGGATGGCGTCTGAAGGTCCGAGGGTGACACGACTTAAGGGGCCGTTCGGATACGCCCTGACCGTCGACGTCGAGGAGTGGTACCACACCTGTCTGGTGCCGGACTATGTTCATCCGGAAGACCGCCCATGCCTTCCCGAGGAGCTGGACTGGCTGCTCCCCGAGCTGCTCGCCATGCTGGCCGAGGCGCGGTGCTCGGCGACCTTCTTCGTGCTCGGCGAGGTGGCTACGTCCATCTGCGCGCCTGCGAGCGCTCCGTGAAGGCCTTCCAGGACGACATCGAGCGCGCCAAGGAGATCCTGGAGGACCTCCTGGGCGAGCCGGTGCTCGGCTTCCGGGCTCCCGAATGGTCCCTGCGCAGCCTCGGGAGCTCGCGGCTGCCGGTGGTGGCGAAGGCGGGCTTCCTCTACGACAGCTCGCTCACCCCCTGCCCGCTCGCCGGCCGGGCGGGCAATCCGCGCTTCGCCTCGCGCCTGCGCTGGGACGACGACGGGCTCAGGAAGCAGCCCGACCTCCTGGAGCTGCCGCCGCTCACCTTCGGCGGCCCGCTGCGCCTGCCCGCGGGGAGCTGGACGGGCCGGCTGGTCAAGCCCGAGCGGCTGGTCCGCGCGGCGCTCGACCATGCGGACGACGGGGGGATGCCGGTCGCCGTGGTCCACCCCTGGGAGATCTCGGGCCGGCCGACTCCGGGCCGTCTGAGCGGGATCGCGAAATTCATCCACGAGACCGGCCGGCGGGGGTTCCAGGACCGCTTCCGCGAGCTGCTCCGGGGGCTCCCCTGGACCACTCTGCGCGCCGCGGCGGGGCTGGCGGCGGTCGTCCCTCTGCGGTCGGCCGCCTCGCGCCGGGCCGCCGGCTGAGGCCTGGCTGAGCCTGGCTGAAATCAAACGCGCGCCGGTCTGGCACCTCCTCTGCAATCTCAGACGGTCAAAACCGCGCGCTTGGGGCGCGCGCCGTCATCGAAGGAGGTCACTTCATGGCCAGGCATCTGCTGGACAAATCCACCACGGTCAACCTCAACAACGCGGACCTGGAAGACCTCGCGGGCGTCCCCGGCATCGGGCGCGAGCGGGCGGAGGCCCTCCTGATGTACCGCGAGCAGAACGGCCCCCTCGCCAACTGGGGGGAGCTGCGCCAGGTCCCGGGGTTCGAGGACCCGGACGTGGTCGAGTACGTGCGGGAGCACGCGGAGCTGTCCTAGGGAGAAAGAGTTACAACGACACACCGGCGCCGGGCATCGTATAAGCTTCGCCGGGTTTGAGGGGGGAGAGGGGTTGGTGCGAAAGGGGGGACTCGAACCCCCACGACCTTTCGGCCACAAGCTTCTGAGACTTGCGCGTCTACCAGTTCCGCCACTTTCGCAGGCGGGGTGATTCTAGGGAGAGAACCGCGGACATGTCAATCTCATTTCCGGGCGCCGAGGGAATCCTGCGGCGACAGATCCTCGAGCGGCTCGACGAGGCCGGGCGGGGAGGGATGGAGAAATCCGAGCTGCAAAGGAAGGTGGACGCCACCCCCGAAGAGCTCGATCGTGCCCTCGCCACGCTGGCGCGGGACGGCCGCGCCGTCGAGATGGAGGAGCGCTGGTACGCGCCGGAGAAGACCGGCTGGAGCGTCGGCGTCGTCCAGCGGCTGGAGGAGGGGGACGCCCTGGTGCGGCCCGGACCGCGGGAGGACCCCACCTTCTTCGTCCGCAAACGCAACCTGAAGCGGGCCATCGACGGCGACCGGGTGGTGGTGCGGCGGCTGGGGAAGGACCGTCCCTGGGACGATAAGCCGCCCGAGGGGATCGTCGTCCAGGTCCTCGGGCAGGGGCTGGACACGCTCGTCGGCACCCTGGAGACCGACGACCGGGGAATCCACTGGCTCACCCCCTTCGATCCCAAGCTCTCGCTGGAGCTGCCGGTCGAGGGGGCCGAGGAGGTCCCCGACGGCATCTACGTGGTGGTGGCGGTCGACCGCGTCGGCCGCGCCCATCAGGGGCGGGTGATCGAGGTGCTGGGGGACATCGAGGAGA
>QHVW01000051.1 GCA_003223675.1 Acidobacteriota bacterium | reverse complement strand
GTGGTGCCGGGAATGACCCGCGTCGTGCAGGCCGCCGGCCGCCTGATCCGCTCGCCGGAGGACACGGGCGTGATCGCCCTCTTCGACCAGCGCTTCCTCCACGCCCCCTATCGCCACTACCTCCCCGGCGACTGGTTCCCCGAGGAGGGGACCAGCGCGCTGGTGGGCGATCCGGCGCGGGCGGCGGAGGAGTTTTTCCGGATGATCGGAATGCGGCAGCCCTGAGGACCCGGACGGCGGGAGGCGCCGCGCGCTACGCCACCTCCCTTTGCTCCATCCCGTATCCTGCTAGGTACAGACCGCACAGCTCAACGGGCAGGAGAGGGTCTCGGTCCCGGTGAGGGGCCTGGTCGCTCCACCTTGGGCGTTCTGGAGCTCGGAAACGCCAAGGGGCCGCAAGGTCTCGCGGTGGAGCATCAATCGGATTTTCGGGGTCTTCTTCATAGGATCCTCCTTTCGAATCTCTCGTCGCTTGACCTGTGGTCAGGCCTGCCCCGTCAGCGTGCACGGGACGTGGCAGGTACCCTGGCAGCTCACGGGACAGGTCAGGCTGGCGGTGCCGGTGATTTCCGCCGCGCCTCCCAGGGCCGCGAGCTCGGGCGAGGTGAGTGTCCGAACGGTTTCACGATGCAGCTTCAGCCGGAATTGCGGGTTTTTCTTCATGAATGGGCTCCTTTCCGGACGGGGGCGCCGGAACAGCGCACCCCCGCTCCACGGGATGCTCGATGCGTACCAGGTCGCGGAGGAGGGAAAGGGCGCGGACCGCGGGGACGCCGGAGCGGCGTCCCCGCCACCGCCTACAGGCAGACGAAATCAACAGGTCTGAGAGGTCGTCGGCGCGACGCAGTAGACGTCGCAGGTGCCGCCGCAGCTCACCCGGCAGGTGTAGCTCAGGCAGTAGGGCAGCGTATTCGCCCCGCCAAGCGCGGCCGTGAGACCGTTCGAGTCGAGGGTCCGCAAGGTCTCGCGGTTGAGGGTCAGGCGGATCTTCGCATTCTTTTTCATCTTCGTCGGCTCACTTTCCCTGGCAAATCCCCGGGACGAATCTGCCCCGCGGAAGCTCCCCAGCCCAAGGGGACCTACCTGGAGATGCGCAATCCGGAGAGGAGAGGGGACATCATGAGCCCCATTCCCTCTCCACTGTGGAGAGGGGGCCGGGGGTGAGGCTGCGAAGGGGAGACGGTCTCAGGAAGGCAGGAAGGAATGTACGAGCTGATCTCTACATCCGCGCCTGGCCGCCCGAGCCCATGGCGCGGCGCAGCCACTTGCCCTGGACGCCCTTCATCATCTTCTGCATGGTGCGGTACTGCTTGAGCAGGCGGTTGATCTCGGCGACCGAGGTGCCGGAGCCCATGGCGATCCGCTTCTTGCGGCCGCCGTTGAGGACGTCCGGGCGGCGGCGCTCCAGGGGGGTCATCGAGTTGATGATCGCCTCGACCTTCTTGAGGCCGCTCTCGTCCACGTTCGCCGAGTCGAGGCCGCGCAGGGGGCCGACCTTGGGGAGCATCTCCAGCACCGAGGCCAGGGGCCCCAGCTTGCGGAGCTGGCGGAGCTGGTCGCGCAGGTCCTCCAGGGTGAACTGCTGGCTGACGATGCGCTTGGCGAGGCGCTCGGTCTCGGCGGCGTCGAGGCCGCGCTCGGCCTTCTCGATCAGCGACAGGACGTCGCCCATGCCGATCATGCGCGAGGACATGCGCTCGGGGTGGAACAGCTCGAGGTCGTCCGCCTTCTCGCCGACGCCCACGAAGCGGATCGGCACCCGGGCCACGGTGCGGATCGACAGCGCCGCGCCGCCGCGGGAGTCGCCGTCGAGCTTGGTGAGGATGGCGCCGGTCAGCGGCAGCACCGCGGCGAACTGCTCGGCGCTCTTGACCGCGTCCTGGCCGGTCATCGAGTCGGCCACGAAGAGGATCTCGTGCGGCTGGATGCGGTCGGCCAGCTTCTTGATCTCCTCCATCAGGGCCGTGTCGACGTGGAGACGGCCGGCGGTGTCCATGAGCACCACGTCATGGCCGCGCTCGCGGGCGACGTTGAGGGCGCGGGCGCCGAGGTTGATCACGGTCTCGCCCGGCTCGGGCTCCAGCACCGGCACCTCGACCCCCTTGCCCACCTGCTTGAGCTGCTCGACGGCGGCGGCGCGCTGCAGGTCGCCCGCCACCAGCAGCGGGTGCTTGCCGCGCTTCTTGAGCCGCTTGGCGAGCTTGCCGGCGGTGGTCGTCTTGCCCGAGCCCTGGAGGCCGCAGAGCATGATGACCGCCGGCCGGCCGTCGAGGCGGAGGTCGGTCCCCTCCTCGCCCAGGAGCGCGGTCAGCTCGTCGCGGACGATCTTGACCACCTGCTGGGCCGGGGTGAGGCTCTCCAGGACCTCCTGGCCGAGGGCGCGCTCGCGCACCCGCTCGACGAACGGCTTGACCACCCGGAGGTGGACGTCGGCCTCCAGCAGCGCCATGCGGATCTGGCGCAGCGCCGCGTCGAGCGCCTCGGGAGTGACCTTGCCCTCGCCCTTGAGCTGGCGGAAGACTTCCTGGAGCTTATCTTGCAAACCGTCGAACATGGGTAAAAAACCTCTCTGGTGCGTGCCGGCCCCGCCGGAGATTCTGGGGACAGGGATGGTAACACGGAGGAACAGGGGCCGCCTTCCCGCATGGATATACTCACCCCGCCATGGAACGCAGAGCCAAGATCATGGCGACCCTGGGTCCGGTGAGCCGCGATGAGACGGTGCTGCGGGGGCTCGTCCGCGCCGGGGTCGACCTGTTTCGCCTGAACCTTTCCCACGGTACGCAGGAGCAGCACCGCGAGACCCTGCGCCGCGTCCGCCGTGTCGCCGGCGAGGAGAATTGCCATCTGCCGGTGGTCCTCGACCTCATGGGGCCCCGCTACCGCCTGGGGCTGATCCCCGACGAGCCCCGCCTGCTCAAGCCCAACCAGGAGGTCGTGCTGGGCCGGGAGGAGCAGCACGCGGACCTCCCTGTCGATCCGGAGATCCTGGAGCACCTGCAGCCCGAGGAGAGGGTGCTCATCGACAGCGGCTTGATCGAGCTGCGGGTGGAGTCCAAGCAGGGGGACCGCGTCCAGGCCCGGGTGGTCAACGGCGGCCCGATCAAGACCCGCAAGGGGATCAACCTGCCGGACACCGACCTGCCGTTCGAGGTCTCGGAGAAGGACCGCTCGGACATCGCCTTCGCCGTGGCCGAGGAGGCGGACTACCTCGCCGCGAGCTACGTGGGCGCGGCGTCGCACGTCGAGGCCATCCGCGAAGTGGTGTCGGCGGCCGGGGGGCGCATCCCCATCATCGCCAAGATCGAGCGCAAGACGGCGATCGAGAAGCTGGACGAGATCACCGTGGCCGCGGACGGCCTGATGGTGGCCCGCGGCGACCTCGGGGTCGAGGTGCCGCTCTACACCGTCCCCGTGCTGCAGAAGAAGATCGTGGCCGCCGGCCGCCTCTCCGGCAAGCCGGTGATCGTGGCCACCCAGATGCTCGAATCGATGATCGAGCAGCCTCGCCCCACCCGCGCCGAGGCGACCGACGTGGCCAACGCCGTGTTCGACGGCGCCGACGTCCTGATGCTCTCGGGGGAAACGGCGGCGGGCAAATACCCGGTCCTGGTGGTCGAGACCATGGCGCGGATCATCCAGGAGGCCGAGGACTACGTCCGCCAGAATAACGAGCCGCCCAAGCTCCAGCCGCTGGGGCCCGTCCACACCCGGCGCACCTATACGCTCGACTCCGTCGATCCCACAGGGGCCGGCACCGACGTCACCGACATCGTCTCCGCCGCCGCGGTCTACGCCGCCGGGCAGATCGGCGTCCGCCGCATCGTGGCCTTCAGCCAGAGCGGCTTCACCGCCCGACTGGTGGCCCGGTACCGGCCGCCCTCGCCGATCATGGCCTTCACCCCCGATGCACGGGTGGCGCGCCAGATCCAGCTCATCTGGGGGGTGCGCCCCTTCGTCGCCGAGTTCCAGGTCGGGAGCCTGGAGGACATCGTCAACGTCGTCGAGCGCGAGCTCCTCGCGGCGAAGCTGGTCGTCCCGGGCGACCGGATCATCATCCTCATGGGGCACCCCGTGCGAGAGCGCCCCCTGGCCAACCTGCTGCGGGTGCACCTCATCCGCCAGCTCTAGGAGCCGAGGCCCTTGATCCCCTTACGGGACGACACGCGCCGCACCGGCACGCCCGTGGTCAACGTCCTGTTGATCGCGCTGAACGCCGTCTTCTTCTTCTACGAGCTGTCGCTGGGGCCCCGGCTCAACGCCTTCGTGATGTCGGCCGCCTTCGTGCCGGCGAAGCTGACCGCGGGGGGGCTCGGGCTCCACGACCTGACGCCGGGGCTGGAGACCGCTCTCCTCTCGATGTTCCTCCACGGCGGCTGGGCCCACTTCCTGGGCAACATGCTCTTCCTCTGGATCTTCGGCGACAACGTCGAGGACCGGCTCGGACACGTCCGCTATCTCAT
>QHVW01000050.1 GCA_003223675.1 Acidobacteriota bacterium | reverse complement strand
CGAGCAGCGCCTCGGAGGTGGAGTAGCGCGGATGGACGGGGTCCATCACCGTGGTCGAGATCCCCAGCACGCGCACCGGCCCGTCCTCCCGGCGCACCGGCCGGGAGAGCGGATGCGGCGCGTGCGGCAGCTTGTGGCGGCGGGTGGCGGGCATGAGATTGATCAGCAACCGCCCACCCTCCTCCTTCAGCTCGTAGCTCGGCACGCAATCCTTTTCAAAGCCGGGCTCCCCCTCGCCCGTGCGGCAGTGGAACTTCCAGTGATGCCACGGGCAGACCACGTAATCGCCGTCCAGCCGGCCGTCGCCGAGCGGGCCGCCGACGTGATTGCAGGCCCCGGAGATCGCTCCGAACCGGCCGTCCCGGCAGGTCAGGGCGATCTTCGTGCGGCCGATCGTGATCTGCCGCAGGAAATGCCTGGAAAGCTCCTCGACGGAGCCGAGATCGTGCCATCGCGCGTCGTAGCTCATGTCGGATTCCCTTTCTTCGCTCAAGCCAGCAGTTGGCGGCAGGCCTGGACCGCCGAATTCAGAAAGCGCTCGATACGCCCGCGTTGCGCGCCGTTCGAGCCCGCCGTGGTGAAGTCCGCGGCCTCCAGCACGGCGCCCAGCCACCCCTCGGTATTCCAGGCGCCGCCGTCCAGCGCCGGCAGGTCATCGCCCGCGCGGCGGGGCCAGGGAAGGACGTAGAAATAGGGCTCCGGCCGTCCCGAATCTCCCGGGCTGAGACCCACGCCGATCGAGCGGGCGGTCTCGGGGTCCGCCTCCGGGTCGAGCAGGATCAGCGTCGCGAGGTCGAAGTGATGGGGCCAGCAGCGCACCGGCGAGGCGCCGGGATTGCGCTCGCGGAGCCCGCGCAGCAGCCGGTCAGCGCCCGCGTAGTACCGCTCCAATTCGGCGGGCGCGGCGGACCCGGCGAGCTTGAACGGCGCGCCCGTGGCCACCGGATGCTCCGGGAGCCCCTCCGGCCGCTCCAGGGGCTTCTCCAGCGGCCGGCCGAGAAGCGACTCGACCTCCTGGCGCGCCCACTCGAAGGCCTCCTCGAGCGTGCGTCCCTCCAAGGGCATCCGGGACAAGATTTCGCAGTCCTCGTCGAGCAGGAGGAGCGCGGGCTCGGCCAGCCGGATCGCCGCGTGAAACGGCCGGGGGCCGTCCACCACTCCCTGCGCGAGCACGCGGGGGCCCGCCATCCAGGTGAAGCTCTGCTCGCTGAAATCGGGCTGATGCGGCAGGAACTGCTTGCCTACCGCCGCGACCGCCTGCGCCGCCCAGTGGAGCTGCTGCCGGGCCTCGACCAGATGTCGGGGCTCTACCGCGCCCAGGGTCTCCCAATCGGACATCGCGTGTCCCTCCATACCGGGGTTGGATGCCGGGGCCTGACGAGAAGTTTCAGCGAATCTCTGGGAGCAAGTCTACGCCATCCGCCGGGCGGTGAGGTAGGGCCGTCGGTGGGAGGATCACCGGAGCGCCTGTTGGGCGAGGCTCAGCATGTCGTCGAGCAGGGCCTTCAGCGCCGGGCATTTCTCGTAGGCGCGGTCCGGCGAAAGGCTCTGGAAAAGGTTGGGTCCGTCAATGGTTTTCCGGTAGCCTTTGCCAAGCCTCTCTCGGTATACGCGGTTGAGGAGGCTCGCGGGAGGCTCGTTGAAGTTGATGGCTTCGGGACGAGAGATCTTGGCCGGAAGCGTGTTCCGTATCTCTCTTGGCAGTGCTTCTGGATCGGCCAACAGCCAAGCTTCGGTTTCATGGACCGCGAAGTGTTGCCGGAACTTCGGATGCCCCACCCTCTGCTCCAGATGTTTCTTGGCCCAAGTGTAACGCCCTGCCGGCTCAGTCACGCCGGACGGATAGAATGTCGGTCCATATAGATCGATAAGGCCAATCGCTGCGATGATTTCTTTTCGTGAGTTGCTGGCAAGGTTCAAGTCGACCTGGGATTTGATCCCAGAATAATATTTGTGCAAACCCTTGAAGCAAATGGTCTTGATGCCGACCCGCGAGGGGAGGCGTGGATCGAGCCACCGCTTCAGGAAGCCTGGAAGAGCTTCCTCCGTTTGCCCCTCGATAAAAAGTATGAACCTCATGTCAGCGCAGCAAGATTCCCTGATACGAATAGCTCACCAAGGCTGTAATGGGCCAGGAATCGACGAAGATCTTCTCCGTCAACAATAGATAACCGTGTCTCCCCCTCCTCGCATTCTGCTACTGTGGTAGTGGGCGCTTGTTCTGAAAAAGCATCCAGGAACTGAGGCGAATGGGTGGTGAATATGATTTGGGCACGGGTGGAGGCCTCCGCCGCAAGCTCCGCGATGATAGGAAACATTCGGGGATGGAGTCCGGTCTCTGGCTCATCAATTGCGACCAATGCTCCAGGCTCTGGATTGGCGAGGATGGCGATGAGAAGAAGAAACCGGAGAGTTCCATCAGAAAGATTTGCGGACGACTGTTCGGTCTCCAATGCACGCCACCTGAGCCGAAGCTCGATCCGCTGATTCCCCGCCGGCGGAAAAGTGAGCTCCTCGTAACTTGTCCCGAAGGCCGCTCTCATGACCAAGTCAAGCTCTTTCTTGAAGCTTCGATCCCCTGTGTATAGAGTGTGGAGAACGGGTACCAGATTCTGGCCGTCGGCTTTGATCTGCTTCTCAAAGCGGCTCACCGCAGCTTGTCTTATGAGTGAGCTCCTGTCAACTCGAATGTCGTAGAAGATCCCCCAGCTCAGGAGATCCTTGCGGAAGGACGAGGCGTCGAGCCTGCCGGTAGGGACGGTGGCTGAAGAAAGAAGGCTTTCCTCTTCGGGATAGGTATCGTAATGGACACGGACGGTATTTTTTTCAGGTTCCCGCATGGTTGCTTCTTTGGCATCCCTCTCGATAAGCCGATGGGAGCCGTCGTCAAGAAGCTCATGCTCGATCCTGTAGGAACTGGTCGTTCCAATCCGCCGAAGGGCCAACTCATACCGAAGGTCCTCCGTCCTCACTGCCCAGGAGAGCTCTCCTCCTTCTCTGCTATCCCAAAGGATCTGTCCGATTCCTCCCTGATCGAGAATCTCAGTTGAAAGCCTTCCAGCGGCCGAATCCTGCAGAAGCTGCAACGCATAGAGCAAATTGGATTTACCCGAGCCATTCTCTCCGATGACCACGTTGAGCTGCCCGGGCGTCCAGTGAACATCCCGGAGGGAGCGAAATCCTTCGACCTTGATCTCCTGAATCCCCATGGGCTTATCCTCCCGCCGCCCAGTATCTTACCTGCTGGTCCTCCCGCTGGAGCCGTACGCTTTTCCTGACGACCGGCAAGCTCCTGTGGGGCTCCGGATTGAGCATCTCGACCGGCTGGACTATAACCTACCCCTGAATCTACGAGGAGGTGACGCCATGAAGATCGGAATCATCGGAGCGGGCAGCGTCGGAGGGGCCCTGGGGCGCGGCTGGGCGCGCGCCGGGCATGAGGTGACGTTCGGGGTGCGGGACACGTCGGACCCCAAGGTACAGAAGCTCGTGGCGGAGACCGGCGCCAGGGCCGCGTCCGTGGCCGAGGCCGCGTCCGGCGCCGAGGTGGTGGCCCTGGCCACGCCCTGGGGCGCCACCCAGGACGCGGTGAAGAGCGCGGGCGGCCTCGCGGGCAAGGTCGTCTTCGACTGCACCAACCCGCTGGCGCCGAACCTCTCGGGGCTCACCCACGGGTTCGACACCTCGGCCGCCGAGCAGGTCGCCTCCTGGGCGCCGCAGGCCCGCGTGGTCAAGATCTTCAACACCACCGGCGCCAACAACATGGCCAACCCGGACTACAGCGGCGTGGCGGCCACGATGTTCTACTGCGGCAACGACGTGGAGGCCAAGGCGACGGCCGGCAAGCTCGCCGCCGATCTCGGGTTCGATCCGGTCGACGCGGGCAACCTGGAGCAGGCGCGCCTGCTCGAGCCGCTCGCCCTGCTGTGGATCCGGCTCGCGTACGCCCAAGGGCTGGGCCGCGAGATCGCCTTCAAGCTGATGAGGCGGTAGACCTGGGCAGGCCTGCGGCAGACCTCCGCGGGTCTGCGGCAAAATTGCCGGAACCTGCGGCAAACCTGCTCAGGCCTGCGGCAAACCTGTCCAGGTCTGCCGCAGACCTGCGGAGGTCTGCCGAGACCCGTCGAGGTCTGCCGCAGACCTGCAGAGGTTTGCTCCAGGCCCGCCGAGGTTTGCTCCAAACCTGCCGAGGTTTGCTCCAGACCTCGCCGGGTCTGGACCTCTGGACCCGCGAAAAGCTCCGGTAGAATCCCTCCATCCATCGGAGGCCGCCATGAACGTCCAGGACGCGCTCGACACGCTCAAATCGCTCGGCACGGAGCAGTACCGCAAGACTTACCGCCGCCACGGCGCGGGGGAGGACGTCTACGGCGTCAGCTTCGCCCATCTCAAGGATCTCAAGAAGAAGATCAAGACCGATCACGAGCTTGCCGTGGCGCTGTGGGAGTCGGGCAACCACGACGCCCGCATGCTGGCCGGGCTGATCGCCGATCCGCGGCGCCTCGACGCGGAGACGCTCGACGCCTGGGCCCGGGGGCTGCGGAGCTACCCCGAGACCGACACCCTGGGCGGCATTGCCGCGCGGACGCCGCACGCCCGGGAGACCATGGCGCGCTGGATGGCCTCCGACGCGGAGTGGACCGCCTCCGCCGGCTGGCGGATCCTGGCCGTCATCGCGAGGGAGGGGGACGGGGACGGCCTGCCCGACGAGTACTTCGAACGGTTTCTCGCCACCATCGAGCGCGACATTCACGGCAGCCCCAACCGCGTCCGCCACGAGATGAACAACGCCCTGATCGCGATCGGCATCCGCAACCCCGCGCTCCAGAAGCAGGCGGAGGCCGCCGCGGCGCGCATCGGCAAGGTGGAGGTCGACCACGGCCCGACCGACTGCCAGACGCCGGAGGCGATCGGGTATATCCGGAAGGCGGTGGCGCGGAAGGAGAAGAAAAAGTGATGGCCAGCGAGGAAAACCCGCGACTAGCTACTGCGATCGACTTGTATCGGCGCGGGCTGGTCTCGCAGGGCAAGGCTGCCGAGATGGCAGGCATTCCCCGGGCGGACTTCATCGATGAGCTCGCCGCCCGGAAGATCGATGTCTTTCAGGTGGATTTCGATGAGTTGAAGCGGGAGATCGAGGAAACGGTCGAAGTCCGCCCTGGAAGGGCGAATATTGAATAGCCTGGGGTTTTCAACCGGTTGAAACCCCAGGCTGGTGAATATCCGCCCTTCCAGGGCGGGCCGGGGTTTTCTCCGGAAGTGATGACCCTGAATCGGTTTTATCCCGCCCAGTCCTTGCAAGCTGCACTCTTTCCTGTACAATCTGCAACGTAGTAGTCGCCGTCGAGTCGTGATTTCAACGAAGTTGCCGAG